>NZ_JBFOCS010000035.1:0-124695 GCF_040907905.1 Aeromonas sp. s13
CAGAGCAGAGCAGAGCAGAGCAGAGCAGAGCAGAGCAGAGCAGAGCAGAGCAGAGCAGAGCAGAGCAGAGCAGAGCAGAGCAGAGCAGAGCAGAGGCCATGAAGAGTGGGTTAGTGGCAGATTTCAGCGCAGATGGTGGGGGAGGTGACGCCACACCAATGAACCGGATCTACATCTCTCTAGTGGAGTAGATAGCAAGAAGGGAGCCTTAGGCTCCCTTCTTTGTTAGCGATAATGTGATGGCTGCTAGAACCAGAAGCCAATGATAAAGGAGCCCGCCAGGGTCAGCATCACGTTGGCTACCGCATAGGTACCGGCATAACCGAGCGCCGGAATGGAGCTGTTGGCTGCCTCGTTGACCACATCCATCGCCGGGGCACAGGTTCGGGCACCTGTGATGGCACCGAGCAGCAGGGCCGGGTTCATCTTCAATACCCAGACCCCGAACAGGTAGCCGACCAGCACCGGCAGCGTCGTGACCAGCATACCGGAGAAGAGCACCACGGCACCCACTTCGCTCAGGTGATCCAGAATGCCGCCACCCGCCTTGAGACCGGTGCTCACCATAAAGACCGCCAAACCAAGATCTTTGGCCAGTCGCAGGGCGCCCGGGGGCACGTAGCCGACCGTCGGGTGGTTGGCCCGCAGATACCCCATCAGAATGCCTGCCAGCAGCAGACCGACTGCGTTGCCGAGGCCAAATTCAATCTGGCCGAACACCAGCGAGACGGAACCGATCAGCAGCCCCAGCACGAAGAAGGTGGTGAAGGCCACCAGATCCGTGGTCTGGCTGTGGATACTGATAAAGCCTATCTTGTTGGCCAGCAGTTTGACCCGCTGTTTTTCGCCGCTGATCTGCAGCACGTCGCCTTTTTGCAGCATGATGTTGCGATCGAACGGCATCTCGATTTGGGAACGCACCACCCGGTTGAGGAAGCACCCCTTCTCGGTCAGGTTGAGTTCCACCAGATGACGACCCACCACGGAGTCGTTCTTTACCACGATCTCTTCGGTGACGATCTGCAGGTCGAGCAGGTTGCGATCAAATACCTCTTTACCGTTGCGGTAGTTGACGTCCAGCTTCTCGTGGCTCTCGGGATAGCCCACCAAGGCGATCTCGTCCCCTTCCTGAATGACGGCATCTCCATCGGGGCTTGCGAGAATGCCGTTGCGGCGGATCCGCTCTACATAGCAACCGGTATGGGGATAGATGCCGGTCTCTCGCAGGGTACGGCCGCCAATCCAGGCTGCCAGCTCGGGGCCAACCCGATAGGCGCGGATGATGGGCAGATAGGTCTTGCGACTCTCGCTGTCGGAGAGACCCCGCTCACGGGCGATTTTTTGCGCCTCGGTATTGAGGTCGAGGCGAGCCAGTGAGGGGAGGTAGCGCACCACCAGCATCAGGCCCACCAGACCCACCAGATAGGTCAGGGCGTAGCCGATGCCCATGTTGTCGAGCACCGCCTGCATATCGGTTTGATGGGGCAGGTTGAGCAGACCACTGCGCAAGGCATCCTGGGCACCCACCAGCGCCGGGGTCGAGGTGAGGGAACCCGCCAGGATCCCCGCCGCCATACCCGGCCCCAGATTGAAGAACTTGGCGAGCCCCACCGTCAGCAGCAGGGCGGTCAGCAAGATCACCAGGGTCAGGGTGATGTAGTGGATGCCGTCGCGCAGGAAGACGCTGAAGAAGTGAGGGCCCGCCTCGATCCCCACACAGAAGATGAACAGCATAAAGCCGACGTTTTCAGTGGTGGCTGCAAATTCGAAGCCCATCTGGCCGAACAGTAGGGCGGTAAACAGCACACCTATGGTGTTGCCAATCTGAAAATTGCCAATTCGCACCTTGCCAAGCAGCAGGCCGAAGGCCAATACCACGAACAGCAGCAGGGAGTCGCTTTGATGCAGCAGTGTCACAAAATCTATGGTCATGCCCGGAAAAACCGAGGAAAAAAGTGGGGTCGATATTGTGCCGGATCTATCCCCAATAAAGAAGCGCAAGGGTGCGATTAATCGGACGTTATCGGACGCTATTTGTGGAGCCGGCGGCGTGATAGGGAGACAAGCGGATGAAATCTGGCAATTTTTGCTGTAACCGCCGTTGTCAATTAGTGAAATCTGCTGCCCGCAACCGAAGTGCTCTGGCGCAGGCCGATATTTTAGATTCTGCTGTCCGGCCGCTTGGCGGGGATCAGTTTCAGCAGATTCAACCGATGGCCACCATGGTTGGCTGAGGGGCAAGTCAGCTTGATATTTATCCGTTCGCCCACGGGGTATGGGTTGGCAAAAAGATACCTCTGAAAAGTGCCAATAGAGCCTATCACCTCACTGTTCCTGAGGGGGCAAAAAAACAGCATAAAATCAGGTTGGCCAGCAAAATGACTCTTCGCCGAGGGCCATCAAGGGCAATCCCGCGTCCTGACAGGGCTTGCTGCACTTACCCACAGAATCTGTGGATAACCCTGTTTATGAAACTTGTTCATCGCCCTGAAAGCCGCGCCAGTACTGGGATGCAAGGGCTGTTCAAAAAATACCGGAAGAAAAATGTTTGTATAAAAATCAAATAGTTAGATGCAACAGGAGAAAACTCTGTCGAGCCGGAACGGGTAACAAAAGGGAGCGTCAGCAGCAAGAAGGATCTTGTGCATTAAAATTGGCAGGAGAGGGCACTAAAGTGGATAACTTGCACCGAGATGGTGAGGAATTGGCTCCCCCGACTGGACTTGAACCAGTGACATACGGATTAACAGTCCGCCGTTCTACCGACTGAACTACGGGGGAACATCAGGCAAGGAGGAGCATCATACAGAAGGTGTCCGGGGTGGTCAAGCCATTCGCTGGATGATGGCACGGGTGTACCGCTGCCAAACCCTCGGTTACACTGCTCCTCTGCTGTTTTGTGTCGGGAGTGTTCATGAGCAAATTGTTCAAGTTAGCCAGCCAGTTTCAACCCGCCGGGGATCAGCCCACGGCGATTGCCCAACTGCTGGATGGCATCGAGTCGGGGCTGGCCCACCAGACCCTGCTCGGGGTGACCGGTTCGGGCAAGACCTTCACCATGGCCAACGTCATCGCCACCCTGAACCGCCCGACCATGATCCTGGCTCCCAACAAGACCCTGGCCGCCCAGCTCTATGGCGAGATGAAGGAGTTCTTCCCCGACAACGCGGTGGAGTATTTCGTCTCCTACTACGACTATTACCAGCCCGAAGCCTATGTGCCGACCACCGACACCTTTATTGAGAAGGATGCCTCGATCAACGATCACATCGAGCAGATGCGATTGTCGGCCACCAAGGCGCTGCTGGAGCGGCGCGACGTGGTGATCGTTGCTTCGGTGTCGGCCATCTATGGTCTGGGGGATCCCCAAGCTTATCTGAGCATGATGCTGCACTTGAAAGTGGGGGATGTGATCAACCAGCGGGATATCCTGCGCCGCCTCGCCGAGCTGCAGTACACCCGCAACGACATGGCGTTTCAACGCGGTACTTTCCGGGTGCGCGGTGAAGTGATCGACATCTACCCTGCCGAATCGGACAAGCTGGCCCTGCGGGTGGAGCTGTTTGACGAGGAGGTGGAGCGCCTCTCCCAGTTCGACCCGCTGACCGGCGCCATCGAGCAGACGGTGGTGCGCTATACCATCTACCCCAAGACCCACTACGCTACCCCGCGGGAGACCATTCTGGGGGCTATCGAGCATATCAAGGAGGAGCTGCGCAGTCGCCGCGAGCAACTGTTGTCTCTCAACAAGCTGGTGGAGGAGCAGCGCATCAGCCAGCGCACCCAGTTCGACATGGAGATGATGCAGGAGCTGGGTTACTGCTCCGGCATCGAGAACTACAGCCGCTACCTCTCCGGCCGTGCGCCGGGGGAGCCGCCGCCCACCCTGTTTGACTACCTGCCGGGGGACGGCCTGCTCATCATCGACGAGTCCCACGTCACGGTGCCGCAGATTGGCGCCATGTTCAAAGGAGACCGCTCCCGCAAGGAGACCCTGGTGGAGTACGGCTTCCGGCTCCCCTCGGCGCTGGACAACCGGCCACTCAAGTTCGACGAATTTGAAGCGCTGATGCCGCAGACGGTGTTTGTCTCGGCGACTCCCGGCCCCTACGAGCTGGAGAAGTCCGGCGGCGATGTGGTGCAGCAGGTGGTGCGCCCAACCGGCCTGCTCGATCCGGAGATCGAGGTGCGTCCGGTGACCACTCAGGTGGATGATCTCCTCTCCGAGATCCGCAAACGGGTCGCGGTGGAGGAGCGGGTGCTGGTCACGACCCTGACCAAGCGGATGGCGGAAGACTTGACCGAGTATCTGGCGGAGCACGACGTCAAGGTGCGCTACCTCCACTCCGATATCGACACGGTCGAGCGGGTGGAGATCATCCGCGATCTGCGCCTTGGCAAGTTCGATGTGCTGGTGGGCATCAACCTGCTGCGGGAAGGTCTCGACATGCCGGAGGTGTCGCTGGTGGCGATTCTGGATGCGGATAAAGAGGGCTTCCTGCGCTCGACCCGCTCGCTGATCCAGACCATCGGCCGTGCGGCGCGTAACCTCAACGGCAAGGTCATTCTCTACGGCGATACCATCACCAACTCGATGAAGGTAGCCATTGAGGAGACCGAGCGGCGCCGCGCCTTGCAGCATGCCCATAACCTCAAGCATGGGATCACCCCCAAAGGGCTCAACAAATCCATTGGCGATGTGATGGACATGGGGGGCAGCCGCACGGCAGGCAAACCAGGCAAGGGGATGCGCAAGGCAGCCGAGCCGCAAGGGGAATACCATGTCCGCTCTGCCAGCGAGATTGCCAAAGAGATCAAGCGGATGGAGGAGCAGATGTTCCAACATGCCCGGGATCTGGAGTTCGAACAGGCGGCGGCACTACGGGATCAGATCCAGCAGTTGCGCAGCGAGTTGATCGAGTCATGAGCCGCAAACGCTGGTTGATTTGGCAACGACTTCGTCGTCTCTATCAGGGCTTTCGCCATCCCGGTACCCCTTGGTGGGCGAGGGGACTGGTGATCCTTATCCTGCTCTATGGCATCAGTCCGGTGGATCTTATCCCTGACGTGGTGCCCTTGCTGGGATGGTTCGATGATGTGACCCTGCTGCTGGTGTTGCTATGGGGCTGGGAGCGTTGTTTGCCCCCCGCAGTGCGCAGCGAGCTGGAACAGGCCTCCTAGTTCACCTTTTCAACACCACGCTTGACATCACTCTTTGTGCTCCCACCCTCGAAGGAAGCGGAAAAACGGTTTCATTTGAAGGTGGGCGCGGCGGGATGAAAAAGAGGCTGCCCCGGTGATTGTCGCCCGAATGGCATTGGCGTAGACTCCACGCCGTTCACTTTATGGGTATGGAAAAAATGGATCTGATCCTCTTTGCAATCGACTTTATTCTGCACGTAGATGTGCATTTGAAAGAACTGTTCGAGAACTATGGCGTCTGGGTTTACGCCATCCTGTTTCTGATCATCTTCTGTGAAACCGGCTTGGTAGTGACGCCGTTCCTGCCGGGTGACTCCCTGCTGTTTGCCGCCGGTGCGCTTACCGTGGGCAGCGTGCTGGACGTCCATACCCTGGCGGCCGTGCTGATCATCGCTGCCGTGCTGGGCAACGTGGTCAACTACACCATTGGTCACTTCTTCGGCGAGCAGCTGTTCCGCAACCCGGACTCCAAAATCTTCCGCCGCGACTATCTGGAGAAGACCCATGCTTTCTACGCCAAGCATGGCGGCAAGACCATCATCATCACCCGCTTCCTGCCCATCGTGCGTACCTTTGCGCCGTTCGTGGCAGGGATGGGGGCCATGACCTATCCGCGCTTCCTGGCGTTCAACCTGGTTGGCGGCCTGCTGTGGGTACTCTCCTTCGTTTATGCCGGTCACTTCTTTGGCAATCTGCCGGTGGTGCGTCACAACTTTACCCTGCTGATCTTCGGCATCATCGGTATCTCCCTGTTGCCCATGGTAATTGGCGCGGTCAAGGCCAAGATGGGTACTGCCAGGGCGTAACCAGAAATACGGCCAACCAGAACGAGAAAGGGGGAGCCATTATGGCTCCCCCTTTTTATCTCCACGCGGGCATGACACTCAGTTGCAGCAACGTCCTTTCACCAGATTGCCGATGGCCACCACGGTGAAGACCAACAGGTAAGCGGCGAAGATGACAACCAGCCACTGGGGCATGGAGTAACCGAAGAACTGCCAGGTGATCTGGGCACAATCCCCTTCCGGCATAAAGAGCCAGGGGAGCCACTGATCGAGCGGAGCCCAGCTCGGGAAGTCGGCAAACGGGCTGCAGACGTTGAAAGGGGAGGGGTTGACCTGATAGTCCACATGCTTGAGGGCCAGCTGGAAGCCGCGGAAGGCACTGTAGCCCCATAGCAACATGGCACTCCAGCGAACATACCACTTATCCGGCGCCACCATGCCGAGCAGACCGGCGGCCAGCACCCCCAGGGTCGCCAACCGTTCGTAAACACACATCACGCACGGGGAGAGGCCCAGCACATGCTGGAAGAAGAGGGCGCACAACTCGAGGAACAGGGCTGATGCTGCCAACAGACCCCAGGCCAGCCGATGGGCGGCAATACGGCGGAGAAACTCGATCATCTCATTGATCTCTCAGAAAAAACAGTGGCTGAATTAGAGCAGAGCGGAACCGAAAAGAAAAGGGCCCTGAAAGGGCCCTCGGAAACCGTCGCAACGGATTAATGCAGCGCTGGCTGTACCGCTGGCAGCGTACTCTCCATCACCAGCCATCCGTGCTGATAGAACCACTCGGTGGCAGGACCAAGCAGCAATTCGACAGAGAAAAAGCCGATCAGCCCCAGCACTAGGGTGTAGGGCAGCGCCATCCAGACCATGCGGCCATAGGAGAGACGCAGCAGCGGCGCCAATGCCGAAGTGAGCATAAACAGGAAGGCGGCCTGACCATTGGGGGTGGCGACCGACGGCAGGTTGGTACCTGTGTTGATGGCTACCGCCAGCAGATCGAACTGGGCGCGGTCGATGGCACCATTGAGCATGGCCGTCTTCACCTCATTGATGTAGACGGTGCCGACAAAGACGTTGTCACTGACCATGGAGAGCACCCCGTTGGCCAGATAGAAGAGGGCCAGCTGGTTCTCTGGTTTGGCTGCCAGTACCAGCTGGATCACCGGCTTGAACAGCTGCTGATCGATGATGACGGCGACCACGCTGAAGAAGACCGCCAGCAGGGCGGTGAAGGGGAGTGCCTCCTGGAAGGCTTTACCCAGCGAGTGCTCCTCGGTGATCCCGGTCAGGGAGGTGGCCAGCACGATGACCGAGAGGCCAATCAGACCAACGGCAGCCAGGTGCATGGCCAGACCGACGATCAGCCAGACCGCAATCAATGCCTGAACGATCAGCTTGGCCTTGTCTTGCGGGCTGCGTTTTGCCTCTTCGTAGCGGTTGTACTCCTCCATGATGGCGCGCACCGTGTCCGGCAGGCGTGCGCCATAGCCAAACCAGCGGAACTGCTCCACCAGCACGCAGGTCAGCAGACCGCAGATAAAGACGGGGACGGTGACGGGAGACATGCGAATGGCAAATTCGGCGAAGTTCCAGCTGGCTTGCTCGCCGATGATGAGGTTTTGCGGCTCGCCCACCAGGGTGCAGACACCACCCAGCGCGGTACCGATGGCGGCATGCATCATCAGGCTGCGGAGGAAGGCGCGAAAATCGTCGAGATCCTGGCGATTGAGCTCGGCGACTTCCTTATCATCAGTATGGTCATGGCTGTGACCAAACTCCTTGCCGGACGAGACCTTGTGATAAATGGCGTAAAAGCCGGTGGCGACGCTGATCACCACGGCAATCACGGTCAGGGCATCGAGAAAAGCTGACAGGAAGGCGGAGACCAGACAGAAGGAGAGGGAGAGCAGGATCTTGGAGCGTACGCCGATCAGCAGCTTGGTGAAGACATAGAGCAGCAGCTGCTTCATGAAATAGATGCCTGCCACCATGAACACCAGCAACAGCAGCACCTCGATATTGGCGACCAGCTCGTGCTTGACCTGATCGGCGGAGGTCATGCCAATCAACACGGCTTCGATCGCGAGCAGACCACCCGGTTGCAGGGGGTAGCATTTGAGGGCCATGGCCAGGGTGAAGATAAACTCAACGACCAGTAACCAGCCCGCAATGAAAGGATCAAGGTGGAAGGCAATCGGATTGATCACCAGAAATAGCAAGATGGCGCTTTTATACCACTGTGGTGCATTGCCCAAGAAGTTCTTGGCGAATGCCTGCCCTAGGCTTATTGGCATGATAATGGGTCTCAACTTTGTTGTTAGGATCTGCTTCTATGCAGTCAAGGATGATTCGACCTGTGCCTCCGGATGTTGGCCTTTATCTGTCTGATTCCTCGTGATTTTAATCAAAAAGCGTGACGATTATAAATGATAGCCGATGGATCTCTGCCCATCTGTCTGTTTTATAACCACCTTGTCGGGGTTGGCTGGCTCCCTCGTGGCGATTAGATACATATTCCCAACACTATATTTGCCATATGTGAGCAGAGGACTGACCTTATGCTTGCCAGCCATCATCGCTTTGATATCATTCGTCAGCCTTTTTACGCATTACAACAGAGTCAATTCATGGTTATAAAAGCGCAGAGCCCAGCTGGGTTTGCCGAGGAATACATCATCGAGTCCATCTGGAACAATCGCTTTCCTCCCGGATCTATTCTGCCCGCCGAGCGTGAATTATCCGAGTTGATCGGGGTGACGCGGACCACCTTGCGCGAAGTGCTGCAGCGACTGGCCCGTGATGGCTGGTTGACCATACAGCATGGCAAGCCGACCAAGGTGAACAATTTCTGGGAAACCTCCGGCCTCAATATTCTGGAGACGTTGGCTCGTCTGGATCAGGACAAGGTACCTGATCTGATAGCTCAGCTGCTCTCCGCCCGTACCCACATCTGCACCATCTTTATCCGCGGGGCGATCCGTCACAATCCGGAACAGGCCGCCGAGATCCTGCGTGGCGCAGATGGGGTCGAGAACAACGCACAGGCTTATGCCGAGTTCGATTATCGCCTGCACCACCAGCTGGCGTTTGCTTCCGGCAATCCGATCTACGCCCTGATCCTGAATGGTTTCAAAGGGTTGTACAGCCGGGTTGGCAGCTACTACTTCTCCGACAAGCAGGCCCGCGAGACCGCAGATGCCTACTACAAGACCCTGCTCAATCTGGCGGATACCAAGAACCACGAAGCCGTGTTCATGACGGTGCGTCAGTACGGTATCGAGTCCGGCAAGCTGTGGACTCGCCTGCGTCAGGACATGCCAAGCGATCTGTGCGACAACTGATCCCTTGCCTGTGCTGTCCAAGAAACGCGCCATCCGGCGCGTTTTTTTATTCTGCCGTGTTTGTGTCTATCCTTGATTGGCGGTAGTAATTGCTTGAACTGCATGGATATTTGGCCAAAAAGCTTGATCCAGCGCAAATGAACCCTGCATTTATCACTTTGGTGGCATAGGACCCAACCGCTGATTGAGGTCAAATGGAGGCATCAAGAGCGGAACCAATATCCGCCAGAAGGAACACACCTTTCACCGGATGAAGGACACAACAATGAGTCTTCTTGAACACACCATCTGGACAGTACTGGGATACGGGGCCATGCCCTTTATCTTTCTGAGCGGATTCGTGGCGGTGGCAGTGACCTGTTGCATGCTGCTGAATGCGTTCGGGGTACAGTCCGCCGAGAAGTGAGTCGCTTCTCCATGCCGCCAAATGCCAGTCTTCGGACTGGCATTTGTTTTTTGTGTTTTTTAAAGCACTTATCCCGGCAGGGAAGGGGAAATCTTTGGTCAGGATGGTCGAACCTGCCGCCGATTTTGATTACACTGGCGCCCGTATTTCCCACTCACCCTTCTCTAATCCAGGTGTTCAAGGTTTTCTATGGCTCTCAAGGCAACCGTATTCAAGGCCCAGATCAGTTTGTCTGATATGGATCGCAATCTGTATCAGGACTTCTCCCTCACGCTGGCGCGCCACCCCTCCGAAACCGATGAGCGGATGATGATCCGGCTGGCGGCCTTTGCCTGGCACGCCGCCGAGCGACTGGAATTCACCAAGGGATTGAGCGCCGATGATGAACCCGAGCTCTGGTGCAAGAACTACTCGGACGAAATAGAGCTCTGGATCGAGCTGGGCCAGCCCGATGAAAAACGGCTCAAAAAAGCCTGCAACCGCGCCCGTCAGGTGGTGCTCTATCTCTACGGCGGTCGTGGCACCAGCGTTTGGTGGAAGCAGAACCAGGGCAAGCTGAGCCAGCATGACAACCTCAGCATCATCGAACTCTCCGACAGCCAGACTCTGCCGCTCACCGCCATGGTCGAGCGTACCATGCAGCTCACCTGCACTATCTCCGATGGTCAACTCTGGGTCAGTAACGGTACACTGGAAGTGACGCTGGATCCGGTGGTGCTGATGGGCAAACCGGCCCGCGAACTGTAACGGACGCCGCTCATGTTCAGCGCCTTGCTCAATATCGTCATCCCGGTGTTCGGTGTGGTCGGGCTCGGCGCACTCTACGGGCGATGGCGACCGGGGGCCGCGCTCGGTTACGTCAATCGGGCCAATATCGAGCTGTTTACCCCGGCGCTGGTTTTCTCTGCGCTGGTCAGGTATCCGCTGGCGCTGGCGGAGCATATGCCGCTGATTGCGGCGGGGGCGCTGGTTATCCTGTTACCCGGTCTGCTGCTCGCACTGATCAAACTCAAAGGGATTGAGCGGGCAGCGCTGATCTTGCCCGCCATGTTCCGAAATACCGGCAATCTCGGTATCCCCTTGATGGTGCTGGCGTTTGGCGAGCAGCAACTGGGGGCCATCGTGATCCTCTTTGTGCTCTCCAATCTGCTGCACTTCTCGGTCGGTATGTTTATTCTCTCGGCTAATACCTCCCGCTGGCTGTGGCTGCGCAGCCCAGTGCTGTGGGCCGCATTGGCCGGTTTGCTGGTGGCCAACCTGCACATCGCGCTGCCGGAATATGTGGTGACCACGGCCTCGCTGCTTGGCCAGATCTCGGTGCCCCTGATGCTCTTTGCGCTGGGTATTCGCCTGATGGAGGGGGAGCTCGATCACCTGGGCCTCGCGCTAAAGTGCAACCTGCTCTATCTGCTGGCGGGGGGATTGTCGCTACTGCTGGCGATCTGGCTGTTGCCGCTCAAGACGGAGTGGATCCCGCTGTTGATGTTGTCGGTTTCCTTGCCCCCTGCGGTGTTGAATTACATGCTCTGCGAGCAGTATCACTGTCAGCCGGACAAGGTGGCCAGTATCGTGCTCGGCGGTAATGCCCTCTCCGTGCTGGTGATCCCGCTGGCGGTCTGGTTGGCACTTCATCTGCCCAGCTAAGCCAGATTGCATCGGTGCGGCGGTGCAACTCACTGTTCAATTGCTTGATCGAACCGAGTCACAGTCGTTCGCATCTCATCCTTGCAGGGGAAAGTTAGCCTATCAGGATCAGCAAGCTTTTCCATGCCATCTCTGTCCATTATTGCCTCCGTGATATATCTGTCGTCCCCCTATCCAACCCTGAGCCCCGGGCCTAAGGGCGACAGCTATAGTTGAAAAAGAGCTGACTGACACTGTTTAACCAATGCCAGTGAGGGAAACCGGATGGGCACAAGTGAGCAATCTGATCCTGTGGGGCAGGCAAAATCGCGCTATGACCCGGCATTGCCTACCGGTTATGACTGGCGCAGACACCGCCGTTTTATCCTTAGTGGGGGTGGTTACAAGGCGGAATGTCGCCGTCGCAACTGGTTTCTGGAGTTGCTCAATCCGGTGCCCTATGTGGTGGTGCGCGACATAGCCATCGGCGGCATCGGCATTCTGGGGGCCATACGGTTGAAAGAGGGGGATGAATTGGTGATTGCCATTCCCTCTGGCGAGAAGCTGCGTGGTCTGGTCGTGAGATCCCAGCCAGACCCACTCTTTCCCAAACTCTATCGCACCGGTATTCGTCTGCATCGTTATCCGACGGCCGAGCTGTTTGCCCGCTGGCAAAGTTACATTCAGCCGCAAGATAAAGCGGATTTCGACCATGAGTGTCAAGTCTTGAAACAGGTACGTGGCGCGTGAGCCAAATGCCATTTCAGTGGCTGTTTTCCCCACCTTCAGCATGATTTGTCGATGGATTCCGCAGATCTGCAGGCTTGGCTGTCCCGAGTGGTTTATCTTGCTGCATGTGTTTTCATCTTTATGTTTTTATTGAATTTTATCTGTGCCTCTGAAGTCGCGGAGGATGCAGAACATTTTCCCTTTTCGTGATCCCCCCCGAAGTAGTTCCCCCTGATATCCCTTAGTATCTGGCCAGCATGACTCCCTTTAGGGGGAGGATAACAAGAACAAAAAGGAATGATGGATGAGATCCGTGAGCAACCAGTGTCTGTTGATGCAGATCCAGCCGACCATCTTGCGCTTTGCCAAGATGCTCGCGAGTGTGCTGCAGCTTGAGGTCGAGATTGTGGATGCCGATATGGTTCGGGTGGCTGGCACCGGGCCCTATGGCAAGTTCTTCGGACGTCAGCTGGAGGGGGATTCCCGCCTGCTGCGCTATGTGATTGATAACCAGCGGGAGAAGATCGTTACCCACACCAGCGATGATCCCGTGTGTGACGGCTGTACCTGCAAGGAGAGCTGCCGTGAGCGCGCCTTCCTTGGGGTGCCCATCATGGTGGACGAGCGCTGCATCGGGGTGATCAGTCTGGTGGCCTTCAGCGACGAGCAGCAGGCGCGCCTCAACAACAATCTTCAGGATGTGTGCGACTATGTGCGCCATATCTCCACCATCTTTGTGGCCAAGTTGCTCGATTCACGCGGGCTGTCGGACGGGGTCAACAAGGTGTTCCTCAATCTGATGACCAACATGGATCAGGGTTGCCTGCTGCTCGATGACAAGAGTCAACTGCTCTACGCCAACGAGGCTGCACTCCATCATCTGGGTTGCCAGCAGGAACAGCTGCAGGGGCGTGAAGTGGGGATCCGTCCGCTCACCTTCTCCCAACATGGGCTGAGTGGTCATCTTCAGCACATCATCACCTTTGAAGGCCGTCAGGAGCTGATCATTGGCCAGCTACACCATGTGCAGGGCCAGCAGCTCTTTCTGATGGCGTTTCACCAGTCCCACTCCGGTCAGGTTCAGGAGCCGGATCCGGATGTGCGGATCGATCAGCTGATCGGCGAGAGCAAACCGATGCGCACCCTCAAGCGGCTGCTGCACCGCATCGCCCAGAGTCCCTCCAGCGTGCTGATCTGTGGCGAGAGTGGCACCGGTAAAGAGGTGGTGGCCCGCGCTGTCCATCGCCTGAGTCCCCGTCAGGACAAGCCTTTTATTGCCATCAACTGTGCCGCCATTCCCGAACAACTGCTGGAGAGCGAGCTGTTTGGTTATGTGAAGGGCTCCTTTACCGGTGCCTCCAGCGGCGGCAAACAGGGCCTGATCCAGGCGGCCCATCAGGGCACCCTGTTCCTTGACGAGATTGGCGACATGCCGCTCACCATGCAGGCCAAGCTGCTGCGGGTGCTGGAGCTGCGGGAGGTGACTCCCATCGGGGCCAGCCGACCGGTGCCGGTGGATATTCGCATCATCGCCGCCACCCACCAGCATCTCGATCAATACATAGCCGAGGGGAAGTTTCGCGAGGATCTCTACTACCGCATCAACGTCATCCCCCTCAACCTGCCGCCACTGCGGGAGCGGGAAGGGGACGTGGAGCTGCTGACCCACTACTTCCTCAACCTCCACACCAGCCGCATTGGCATTGTCTATCCCGGTCTGGCGCCCGAGGTGATGGCGCTGCTCAAGGGGTATCGCTGGCCGGGCAACGTCCGTGAGCTCAGCAACCTCATCGAATATCTGGTCAACGTCAGCCAGGCGGGCGAGGTGATTGACGCCAGCCTGCTGCCCCCCAACATCATCCGCAATCAGGAGCCCCATCGCGTGGTGGCCCAGTCGATCCCGGTGACCAATCTGGATGCGGCGTTCAATGTACCTGCCACCGCTCCGCTCGCCTCCACGCCGGAGAAGCTGCCTGAACCCGTTCCGGGTGAGAGCGGCCTTGAGAGCATGGAGAAACAGATGATAGAAGAGACCCTGCAGCGGCTTGGCAACAAGAAACTGGCCGCACAGGCGCTGGGGATTGGGATTGCCACCCTCTATCGCAAGATAAAGAAGTACGAGATTGCCGTGCAGAGCTGAGGCGCTGGCGGCGTTTATCCGGCCCGTGTCATTCATCGGATGGCACGGGTTTTTTTATGGGAACAAGGCTCTGCGTTATTGCCGAATTGTGCTGAACGGATTGGCGGGGCAGGGGAGTGGCTAAATGGCAGAATGCAAAAAGCCCGCTCGATGAGCGGGCTTTTTTAATCTGGTGCGTCCTAGTGGATTCGAACCACCGACCCCCACCATGTCAAGGTGATGCTCTAACCAGCTGAGCTAAGGACGCAGGGTGCGCAATGCGGCTTTTATTTCTTTATGCAGAAGTGGTGGGTTTAATTGGATTCGAACCAACGACCCCTACCATGTCAAGGTAGTGCTCTAACCAACTGAGCTATAAACCCACATCTGGAATATCTGCAAAGTTTTGAAACTGAATGGTGCGTCCTAGTGGATTCGAACCACCGACCCCCACCATGTCAAGGTGATGCTCTAACCAGCTGAGCTAAGGACGCATAATCAGTGTTCTGTAATGGTGCGTCCTAGTGGATTCGAACCACCGACCCCCACCATGTCAAGGTGGTGCTCTAACCAGCTGAGCTAAGGACGCATCACAGAAAAAGTGGTGGGTTTAATTGGATTCGAACCAACGACCCCTACCATGTCAAGGTAGTGCTCTAACCAACTGAGCTATAAACCCACTTTCTATCACTTCACTACGCCAGCGCTGCTGACGTGGTCGGCATACTACCCATGCCCCCCAAGGCTGTCAACAGGCCATATGCACAAAGGAGACTGTTTGCCCAGTTCTTGCGCAGCCTGTTGATTTTGCAGGCGAGTTGTCGCTTGCCAAGCCCTGTTACTGAGATCGCGACAGGGTAGTGCAGGCTTCCGGAGTGGCAAAGCGGCCATAGATGTAGCGCAATCTCGCCCCCAGCATCAGGGCCGCACTGGTGAGGCCGACGATAAAGCCGATCCAGAAGCCCTGCGGCCCCATCCGCGGCACCAGCCAGTCGGTCAGACCCAGGATCATGCCGGTGGGCAGCCCCAGTCCCCAGTAGGCGACGATGGTGACGTAGAAAATCGCCTGGGTATCCTTGTAACCGCGCAGCGCGGCGGCCGCGACCACCTGCACCGAGTCGGAGATTTGATAGATGGCGGCGAAGAACAGCAAGATGGCCGCCAGGACGATCACCTGCTGATCATCGGTATAGATGGATGCGATCTGCTCGCGCAGCAGCACCGTCATGGCGGCAGTGGCAGCAGCGATGGCCATCCCCAGCATCAAGCCGGTGCGAGCCGCCACCCGGGCGTGATGGGGTTGCCCTTCGCCGATGCTGTGACCGACCCGGATGGTGACACCCACCCCGATGGAGAGGGGCAGCATAAAGACCAGGCTGGAGAAGTTGAGCGCAATCTGGTGGCTCGCCACCGTTTCGGCGCCGAAGGGGGCCAGCATCAGGGCCACCACGGTAAACAGGGTCACCTCGCAGAAGATCGCCATGGCGATGGGGAACCCTAAGCGGAACAAGCGCCAGATCCGGCTGCCGTTGGGGCGAGCCAGCTGGGAGAAGAGCCGGATCTCGGTGAAGTGACGGGAGAGCTTCACATAGAGGATCATCGCCAGCAGCATGGCCCACAGCACGATGGCCGTGGCCACGCCACAACCCACCCCGCCCAGTTTCGGCATGCCGAAGTGGCCGTGAATGAAGATGTAGTTGGCGGGAATATTGACCGCCAGCCCGACAAAGCCGATCACCATGGTAGGCATGGTGTGGGAGAGCCCCTCACTGAAGTTGCGCAGCACCTGGAACAGCACGAACGCGGGCAGACCCCACAGGATGGCGTGCAGATAACCAGTGGTCTTGGCCGCCATCACCGGCTCCACATCCATGAACTGCAACGCCAGCGGGCTGTAATAAAGCGCAATCATCGCCAGCGGGGTGACGATCAGTGCCAGCCAGAAGCCCTGATGAACTGCCGGACGGATTGCCTCCCGTTTACGGGCACCATTGAGCTGGGAGACGATGGGGGTGAGCGCCATGATGATCCCCTGCACCAGCAGGATCACCGGTAGCCAGAAGCTGGACGCCACCGACACGGCGGCCAGATCGACCGCACTCACCTGACCCGCCATCACGGTATCGACGAAGTTCATGGCGACCTGGGCGACCTGGGCGACCAGAATGGGGCTGGCTAGACGGACGAGCTGCTTCGCCTCGGACCAATAACGTTGCACTGACACCTCCGAGTGGATCAGATAAGAGTAAAAAAGAGCGGAAATCGGGAAGAGCCTTTGCACTTTCGGACGAAAGTGCAAAGGGTGGGGGAGGCATTCTAGCCTGAAATTCAGCCAGGACGAAATAGTTGCCGCCCCGGGGGGCAGGATCAGGCGTCTTCGTGATCGCTGATCAGCAGGTTGGCAGCGGCATAGGCAGCCTGTTCGCGAAGTTCGGCGGGTACCCGCTCATCGGCGGCGACCGCGTTGAGGGCACGGATGGTGGCGGCGATGGCCTTCGGCACATAGCCCTGCTCGCCGGAGCCAATCTGGTTATAGGCGATACGGATCGCTTCACAGCACTCATAAACCATCATGATTTGCTTCCTTGAAAGTAAAAAGGCGAGCAAATATAGCGGTTTTGCTCCCATTTTGTCAGTATCGCGGTTGTAATTTGCGGCAAGCCCGTTAATTTGGTTACCCCCTTTTCCTGTTTCGGCCTCTTTGATGCTGCTCTCTTCGCGCAACTCACTGGCGATCTTTCTGACGCTGTTTGCACTTCTCGCTCTGACGCTTAAGGATGGTGCGGACAAATATCTGGTACTCCATGGCTACTCCGTGATGGAGATGGTCTGGTTTCGCTTCTTTGTTCCTTTCCTCGGTCTGCTGCTGTTGTTGCCAAGGCGCACCATGTCGGCGCTGCTGGCGGTGGATCGCTGGCTATTGTTGCGCTCGCTGCTGTTTCTGGTCTGTGCGCTGGTCTCGGTGATTGCGCTGGCCCATGTACCGCTCAACGTCTACACCATCATTTGCCAGCTTGGTTCACTGGCTTTCGTGGTGGCGGGCGTGATCTTTTTCAGGGAGCGTCTGACCCGGACCAAGGTGGCGGCCGTGCTGCTGGGGTTGTTTGGCGTGCTGGTGGTGATCCATCCTGACGGGGGCGACGCGAACCTCTACTATCTGCTGCCACTGGTTATTGTACTGGCCAACACCGGCTACAACCTTATCACCAAGCTGGTGGATCCACGTTTGACCACCCTCGATATCCTGATCGTCACCTGCTTCATGCTGGGGATGGTGGCAATGGTCGCACTCTGCTGGCAGCCTGCACTGTGGCGCTTTCCGGCGCTTGCCGACTGGCCCTATCTGCTGGCGCTACCGGTGGTGACCCTGCTCTCCCAATATTGCCTTATCAAGGCGATGCAGTATGCGCAGGCCTCTACTCTGGCGCCCTTCTTCTATTTCCAGATCTTTTTTTCAACCCTCTGCGGCTATCTGATGTTTGGTGAAATGCCGACCCTCAGTAGTATGGCGGGGTGTCTGCTCATTGTGCTGGCTGGCATAGTGGTCATCCATTCCCAGCGCCGGGATCGTGTGCTGGCGCGGTCTGAGGCGGCGGAGCAGGTGTGACAGTTTGTACGAAACGAATTGTGTAAAAACGGATTATGTAAAAGAAGCGGCCACAGGCCGCGATAAAAAACAGAGCGTGTTACCAGAAACAAAGAGGTGATGATGTTTACCGGAATTGTGCAAGGTGTGGCCGAGCTGGTCGCCATCGAAGAGAGTGCTTCATTTCGTACCCACGTGATCCGCATGCCCAGCCGGGAGTGGGGGGAAGGGCTGGCCCTCGGCGCTTCGGTCGCCCACAACGGCTGCTGCTTGACCGTTACCCGGGTAGAGGGTGAGCTGGTCAGCTTCGATCTGATGCAGGAGACCCTGCGCCTGACCAACCTCGGCAAGCTGCAGGTGGGGGACAAGGTCAATGTGGAGCGGGCTGCCCGCTTTGGCGATGAGATCGGCGGTCATGCCATGTCTGGCCATATCATCGGCATGGCAGAGGTCACCTCGGTGATCGACACCCCCAACAACCGTCAGGTGTGGTATCGCCTCGCCCCCGAGCTGATGAAATATGTGCTGACCAAGGGGTACATCGGCATCGACGGCATCAGTCTGACCATAGGTGAGGTGCGCGAGCGGGAGTTCTGCGTCCACCTGATCCCCGAGACGCTGGCTCGTACCAACCTCGGTTGGGTGCGCGCCGGCTGGCCGACCAATATCGAGATCGATCCCCAGACCCAGGCCATCGTCGATACCGTGGAGCGGGTGCTGGCGTCACGCGGGGGGTAACTGAAAGGAAACGGCCGGTTTCAATCGCCTCATAAGCAAGGGCCTGCAGTGTGCAGGCCCTTGTTATTCATGTGGTGAAAATATCCACTCAACTTTCTATGACTCGCAGTCACAACATCTGCTCAACTCTTTGCGACTTGCAGGCAAAACAGCTGCTCGGCCTTTTGTGACTCGCAATCAAAACAGTTGCTCGTCATCCGCATCCACAAACAACTGCAAACAGTCGCGGGCTTCGTCGCGGTGAAGCCGCAGGTGGATCGGATTGCAACAGGCCATGCAATCTTCGTAAAACTCCTGATCTCCCTGGCTGGCATCCAGCTCGACCCGGGTATGGTGGCCACAGTGGGGGCAGACGATGCGCTTGCTGGTGTACTCGATCATGATAACCTCCTCGGGCCCTGGGGCCGCCTATCTACCCTGATTCTAGTCGGGCTGCAGGGGGTTAACCGCGAGCAAACGCACGTTTATGACAGAGATCAAGCCTGAGGGATGGCAAGGTGCAACCGGTTGGACTGGTCGTGTGCGAGAGGAACAATCTGGTTGTGAATGACGGGTGAAAAGAGGGGAATTGCCAACGGTTGTTTGGCAATCACAGGGGGCTGGATGCCCCCTGCGGATATGAGAACGCGAGCGCAGCAAGGCGCCGACAGGCGCTACTTGACCCCGCTGGCCAGCATCTCGCTATTCAGCTCGGCCAGCGAGCTCAGCTGGTAGTTGGCGATGGTCAAGCGTGGGTCACCCACTAAAGCGGGATCCGGCACGATCAACGCGGTCATGGAGGCCGCCTTGGCCGCCAGCAGACCGGTAAAGCTATCTTCGATGGCCAGACAGTGTACCGGTTCCACTCCCAGCTTTTCGGCGGCGTGGATGTAGACATCCGGGTGCGGTTTGCCGAAACGCTCTACTTCAGCGGAGTGAACCGCCATAAAGCGATCGCGAATGCCAAGTTTGCCGAGCACCGCTTCTACCATCGCAAAGGGTGATGAGGTAGCCAGACCCACTTTCAGCCCGCGGGCCTCGATAAGGTCGAGCGCTTCCAGCACACCTGCTTTGGCCTGACCTTCGGAGAGGATCAGGGCGTTGACCCGATCCAGAATGCGCTGTACTACCTCTTCCTGAGTTGGGCCGCTCCACGGGCGCAGACGATACCAGTGGGCGACCAGCTGATCGATGCGCACGCCGATGGTCGACTCACAATCCTCGACGGTGTGGGGGTGACCCAGTTCGGAGAACACGGCGATCTGGGCCCGTTGCCAAAAGGGTTCCGAGTCGATCAGAACACCATCCATATCGAAGATCACGGCAGCTAACATCTTGTACTCCTGACAAATTTGAAGAGTGGATTATAAGCCTGACGGGCAAATGCAAAAGGGGCATTGCCATGCCCCTTGCGCCCGATCACACCGGCAAACGTTTGTTTCGGTGTGGCGAAAAAGCAGCGTCTAGAAAATGACCTCGACGCTGGCGGCAACCGCCTTGGCCTGTTCGACCGCCTCGCGGCAATCTTCACCCCGGGCCAGCGCCACGCCGAGACGGCGGCGACCGGCGATCTCCGGTTTGCCAAACAGTCGCAGCTGGGCACCCGGCACTTTGGCAAGCGCCTCGCCAATCCCCTGATAGCGGATATCCTGACTGTGCCCGTCGCGCAGCACCACGGCGGAGGCGCTCGGCCCGTACTGGGTGATGGTGCCGACCGGCAGCCCCAGAATGGCGCGCACATGCAGGGCGAACTCGGAGAGATCCTGGGAGATCAGGGTCACCATGCCGGTATCGTGGGGGCGAGGCGAGACTTCACTAAACCACACTTCATCCCCCTTGATGAAGAGTTCGACCCCGAACAGGCCGTAACCACCGAGGGCCTCAACCACCTTGGCCGCTACCTCTTTGGATCGGGCCAGCGCCAGCTCGCTCATCACCTGCGGCTGCCAGGATTCGCGATAGTCGCCATCTTCCTGCCGGTGGCCGATAGGGTCGCAGAAGTGAATGCCATCGACGGCGCGTACCGTGAGCAGGGTGATCTCGTACTCGAAGGGAACGAAGCCCTCGACGATCACCTTGCCACGACCGGCGCGGCCGCCTTCCTGGGCGTAGGTCCAGCTCTCATCCAGCTTGGCGAGATCGCGCAGTACGCTCTGCCCCTTGCCGGACGAACTCATCACAGGTTTCACCACGCAGGGCAGGCCGATAGCCTCGACGGCGGCGACAAACTCCTCTTTGCTTTGGGCAAAACGGTAGGGGGAGGTGGGCAGGCCCAGGGTCTCGGCGGCGAGGCGGCGGA
The DNA here is from genome assembly GCF_040907905.1 of Aeromonas sp. s13. Classification (NCBI taxonomy): domain Bacteria; kingdom Pseudomonadati; phylum Pseudomonadota; class Gammaproteobacteria; order Aeromonadales; family Aeromonadaceae; genus Aeromonas; species Aeromonas sp. s13. The sequence goes on from NZ_JBFOCS010000035.1 coordinate 20,814, forward strand.
TCCCTTCCCGGTTCATGGTGAGCTGGGTAGCGCGGGCGTTGGGCACTACCTTGACCCCTTCTTGCTCAAGGGAAGCAAGGGTATCGGTGGCGATCGCTTCAATCTCGGGGATGATGAGGTCGGGTTTAACCTCGGCAACCAGGGCACGCAGGGCGTTGCCATCGAGCATGTCCAGCACGTGGGCTGCGTGGGCCACTTGCATGGCGGGGGCATTGGGGTAGCGGTCGGCGGCGATCACTTCGATCCCGAACCGTTGCAACTCGATGGCGACCTCCTTGCCAAGTTCGCCAGAGCCCAGCAGCAGGGCACGGGTGGCGCCGGGGCGGGTTGCGGTTCCAAACATACGATCTCTCCTGATGTCGATGGTCATTGTTGATGATCGCTATTACACAAATAGCGGACAAAAAAAGAGGCACGCATGGCGTACCTCAGGAAACGGGTTTGTGAGCGCGCTGCTCCAGATGGGTCAGCAAGGTAATGGCGCCAATGATGATGGCGGCGCCAAGCCACAGACGGCCGGGGGGCGCCCAGCCAAACACCAGCCAGCCCGCCAGCACGTTCATCGGCAGCTTGGCAAAATCGAAAGGTTGTACGAAGGAGGCCTCCGCCACGCTGTAAGCGCGGGCGATGGACATCTGGGCCAGCGCCGTCAGCACGCCGGAAGCGGCTACCAGCAGCCACTGGCTCTCGCTTGGCCACTGCCACTCCGGCAGGGCCAGCATGACGTTGAACGGGGTACTGAAGATAAGCAGATAGACCACAATGGTGTGGGATGATTCGTTGGCTGCCTGATAGCGCACCATCAGGGAGTAGCCGGCCCAGAACAGCGCCGCTGCCACCGGCAGCAGGGAGGCCCAGTTGAATTCGTCAGTCCAGGGGGCGAGGATCAGCATGGCGCCGGCAAAGCCCGCCAGGGTGGCCAGAATGCGGGCGCGGCTCACCTGCTCCTTGAGCAGCAGGGCGGAACCCAGGGTGGCAAACAGCGGTGAGGTCATCAGCAGAGCGATCCCCTGCCAGATGGGGACGGGGTACGCCAGCGCCCAGAGCCAGAGCTGGATGCCGATCACTGCCAGCAATACCCGCAACAGGTGCAGCCGGAACTGATTGGTCATCAAGGATTGGCGCAAGCCATGACGAACCAGCCAGGGCAACAGGCAGATCAGGGCGATCAGGTATTGATGAAAGGCGACCTGAGTAGAGGCAAGGCCGAGTTTGAAGCTAACATACTGGCTCAGGCTGTTGACGGCGGCGAAGCAGAGTCCTGCCACCATCATCCAGACTGCACCGGCCAGAGGAGAGTGCCTGCGCGAGGGTATCATGGGATCCGGGTCGCTGGAAAAAAGTGCGGCGGATCATAACGGCAATCGTTTGTTCTGCCAAGGGTTGAAGCGCGGCCGCAGGGCTGGCTGGCGAGTAAGTGGCCTTGCATCAAAAATTTTGAACAAGTTGAGCATCTATTTTCGCTATCAGCAAATAAGCACAATGTTTAGAGTGACCTCCATCGACAGCAACGCTGTTCAACCGACAACCAAATGGAGTTTCACCATGGCCAATATCCTCGTACTCAAATCCAGCATCTTGGGTCAATATTCCCAATCCAACGCCCTGATCGACGGCTTCCTGGCTGACCATCAGGATGATGTCGTCACCGTGCGTGATCTGGCTGCCCTCAACCTGCCGGTGCTGGATGGCGAGCTGGCCTCCGGCCTGCGTGGTGGTGATAACCTCAATGAGCGTCAACTGGCGGTGATCGCCCAGTCCGACGAGCTGATCGCCGAGCTCAAAGCAAGCGATCTGGTGGTGATTGCTGCCCCCATGTACAACTTCAACATCCCGACCCAGCTGAAAAACTGGATCGATCTGGTGGCTCGCGCTGGCGTCACCTTCCGCTACACCGAGACCGGTCCGGTGGGTATGGTTGAAAACACCCGTGCGCTGGTGATCAGCCCCCGCGGCGGCATGCACGTCGGCAGCGCCACCGATCTGGTCACTCCCTACATGCGTACCGTGCTCGGTTTCATCGGTATCAAAGAGGTGGATTTCATCTACGCCGAGGGGATGGGTATGGGCCCGGATGCCCAGAGCAAGGGGATGGAAGCGGCCAAAGCGCAGCTTGAGGCTCTGGCTATCTAAGGGCTCTATTCTATGAGGGCTCTCTATCCCGTCAGGGGTTATCTCTTCAAGGGGTTGCCCTGCGAGATACAAGAACGCAGCCATCAGGCTGCGTTTGTTTTTGGGCTAGATATGATTGCGACAGATGTTGCTGCTACAGAGAGTATCGCGGCAAGCGGTCGGTATAGACGTTCCGGCGAAATCGCTACTCCATCATAAAGCGACGACAACCACGCACCAGCAGCAATGCCACCGCGACCAGTAGGCCAAGCAAGAGGGTGGTCAGCCACTGTTCGGTACTTTGCGGCAAGTGGGGCGTGAAGAGGCTGATCATCAACAGGGTACAGAGCGTGATCAACAGGCTCTGTCGGGTCATCAATATCATGGGGTCATCCTTGGTTTGCTCACCTGAAACGATTTTAATGCCCTCTTGTGACAGGGTGATGTATCCGTGCATCACCCTGTTGGGGCTCTTCAGACCATATCAGGTTTTTACCGCAGAGCCAGCGCCATCACTGGCGCTGTGATCCCGATCCCGCTAGCTCTCTTTATCTGAACTGTTTCTGCGCTGGCTGGTAGTGAAAATCGCCGCTGGCGAGGCGAGCTTCCAGTGCTGCCTGATCGATCTCCTGCGCCTTGCAGAGATCATCCAGATCGTCATAGCGATCACGCAGTTGCATATTGACGACGCTCAGCAGCATGTTGATGTCCATGGTGGCGAACTTCTTCAAGTCCATGATTACTTCTCCCGATCCAGTGATTGCAGTTGCTCAATGGCGGCGCTGACGCTGTGCAGATGCTGGCGGATCGCCTCGCGGGATTCGCTAGGCAGATAGTCGGTCAGGGTGTGTTGCCAGCTGCCCGCTTCACTCTTGAGCTGCAGGAAGAGGGCGAGCCCGGCATTGGTGAGGGAGACCAGGCTGATGCGTTTATCCTGCTCGCTGCTCTCGGTAAAGATGATCCCTTTTTCGACCAGACGGCGGATCTCGCGGGAGATGCGCACCTTGTCCATGCCGCTCGCCTCGACCAGCTCTTTCTGGCTGATGGGGTAGTTGGGGCCGAGCACCATCATCAGGCGCCATTGCGGCACGGTCAGCTGGTAACGCTGTTCATAAAACTGTTCGAAGGTATCCCGTAGCATCTCGGCGGCATGTACCAACTGATAGGGCGGGTAGTGAGCGAGTAACGCTATGATTTTTGACATATTACACCCTGCTGTGACGGCTGCATCAGATGCAGTTTCTTTTGATACTTTGACATTGATGATACGAAACTCAAGCTGATTTGTCTGACCCGGTTGCGATGAAATGTGCGGTGGCGCACGCCCTCAAGGAAAAACCGGGTCTGACCGACTGGATTTTAAGCCAACGCTGTTCAGCCTTTACGCAACCAGATGAGGGCGTTCTGCTTGAGCCAGGCTTCGCGAGTGTGGATGGCGTAGAGCGCGGCTTCGTCGCGGCTGCCCGCTTGCCAGCTTTGTGGCTCCTGTTTGGGCAGCTTGCGCTGACCCAGCAGGCAGGCCGGAATGTGCGGGTTGGCCTCGATGGCGACCAGCAGATGGGGCTTGGCTGCCTCGGCACCCTCGGTAGCAAAGACCATCAGCGCCTTGTTATAGAGCAACCAGCTGGAGGCTTCATCGAAGCGCACCAGCAGGGCGGCCAACGCCTGCCAATCCCCTTGCAGTGCATAGAGGGTGGAGAGGTTGTAGCGGCAACCCAGCTCATCGGCCATGCAGATTGTCAGCAGCGCCAGATACTCCGCTTTGGCCTCGCCCAGCTTGCCAAGGCGCAGCAGGCAGTCGGCGCGGCCGGCTCTGGCGGCCAGCAGGGGGCGCAGTTCGGGGGCACTCCAGCCGTGACCGGCGATTTGCTGCCAGAAGGCTTCATCAAAGAGCGGAGTGGCATCAGCGATGATCTTCTCGAACCAGCCGAGGCGGGCCTGATGATCGCGGCAGCTGTCGGCCAGCTCGAACCAGGTCTGCCACTGTTGGGCCTGCTCGCCATTGAGGGCCACATCAGCGCTGGGGGCGGCCTGATACTGGTCGAGGTTGAGCAACTGGTTGAGGGCGGTTTTCATATTCTGGCGCTGGCGTTTGCAGAACTCGACAAAGGGGAGTTCGCTGGCGGCTGCGCTATAGAGCATCTGGGCCATCTGCTTGTCGCGAAACAGGCTCAGCTCGGCGGCCAGACTGAAGCGGTACTGGGTGGTCGGGTCGTTCAAATCCTTCGGCTTGGGCCAGGTGGCAAAACCCATGCTGAAGCCATAACACCATTGACCGAGGGGGTGGCTCTGTTCGAACACCTGCTCGGGGTTATCGCTGGGCAGGCGGCACTGGCTGGGCAGGGCCAGCTGGGCGTCGTCGGCTTGGGATTCCAGTTCGGCGATCAGGTGGTTGAGGGCTTCTGCGCTTTTTTCATCCAACTCGGCATCCTGTTCCAGCAGACCAGCCAGCGGGCGTTGCCAGTCAGGGGTCTCTGGCCCCACCAGACGGGCACAGAGAAAACCGTGCAGGGCCGGGTAGGTCATGTCCTGATCGCTGTGGCTCTGGATCCATTGATTAAGATGGCGGGTACGAGTGGATGGGTTCATCGACAGTTCCTCTGGATTTGAACAGCCGCGAAGTCTACCTAAAAGTGGGGTTATTTGCAGCAAATGGTCGCCTGTTTGGCGATTTAATCACCATTGGCGGATAAGATAGGGGCGAAAGAGCGGCCAGTGGTGGCTTGGGGACTAGGCCGGATCACCGCTCTTGAGGTAACATGCGCGCCCATAGGGGCCATGTTCAGTTGGCCCATCCGGGTAATGAAAAAAGAGAGCACCATGATACAGATTGGCAAGATGAACACCCTCACCGTTGTTGAACTCGAAGAGCGTGGCGCCTGGCTTGCGGCCGATGAATACGGTGAACTGCTGCTGCCCAAGCGTCAACTGCCGGAAGGGGTGAAAGAGGGGGATAGCGTGCAGGTCTTCCTCTATCTGGATGCCGACTGCGAACCGGTGATCACCACCGACAAGCCATTTGCCATGGTGGACGAATTTGCCGGTCTGAAAGTGGTCAATGCCAACAAGATTGGTGCCTTCCTCGACTGGGGCATGAAAAAGGATCTGTTTGTGCCGAGCCGCGAGCAGAACAAGCCGATGCAGGTGGGCCACGTTTATCTGGTGCGTCTGCAACTGGATAACGAAGGGCGCATGGTGGGTACCAGCCGCCTCGAGCGTTTCCTGACACCGGCTGGCAGCAACTTCAAGGTCGGTGACGAAGTGACCGCGCTGCCGGGCGAGCACTCGCCCCTCGGCATCAAGGTGATCGTCAACGGTCAGTATCCCGGCATGCTGTTCAAGAATGAGGTGTTTGGCCGGGTGATGACCGGTCGGCCGCAAACCGCCTGGGTCAAGCAGGTGCGCGACGATGGCAAGTTGGATCTGACCCTGCAAAAGCCGGGGATGGCCAAGGTGGACGATGCCGGCGAACGCATTCTGGCCCGGATGAAAAAGCAGGGTGGCAGTCTGGCTGTGGGTGACAAGAGCGAACCCGAGCTCATCTACAAGCTTTTTGCCATGAGCAAGGGCACCTTCAAGAAGGCGATCGGCGGCCTCTACAAGCAGGGCAAGATTGTCATCGAAGATAACGCCATCACTCTGGTGGCCACAGAGACCGACTCGGCAGTGGATAGCGAATAAGATGCCGAGCCCCTGTGTTGGCCTCTGCAAGGCGAAAGATGGGCTTTGCCTTGGTTGTGGCCGCACCCTGACCGAGATCGGCCACTGGTCGGCGATGGATAGCAAGGCCCAGCTGGCGGTGATGGCCGAGCTGGATGGCTCGAAAAGTACCCACCGCTGCCCGGGTTGTGGTGAACCGGCCTATTGCGCCGTCTCTGCCGGTCAGACCATTGCGCAGTGCTGGTGTAGCCAGTTGCCGGCATTGCCGATGCAGGAGGCCAGCGCTTGCTGGTGCCGCCGCTGTCTGGCCAAGGCCATCGCGGCGCAGGATTAGCAGAGAACAGAAATAACAGAGCACAAAACAAGAAAGGCGCCGATGGCGCCTTTCTTATGCCTGCTGCTGGCGATGCCAGCGCACATGCACTTGATCTTCGGTCAGCAGACGGGGCAGCAGGAAGGTGGCGAAGATCACCTCAAACTCATCCTGATGATCCAGCAAACCGACCCACACTTCGACCCAGCGCTCCATATCGACCGGCTCACCCAGCTCGGTCGACCAGTCGGCATTGGGCAAAGTCGCCTCCACGGCGCCACGCTGCTCAAACTCCAGGGTGATGTCGACAATTTGTTCGGGGGCCAGCATATCGGCGGCCTGCTCAAGAAACTGATCATAGGCCCATTCGACCAGCTGATCCGGGGTACGCTGTTCCATGAAATCACTCCAGATACATCGAGGTTCGCTACTGTAACAATTATTGGCTGTGGCGGCCAGACCAGTGCGCCGGGCGTGCCTTACCTGTCCAAGTTGCCGTTGGGGGAGTATGGTTAAGGCGCGGATCATCTGGCAGGGAGTAAGGGGATGAAGCAGCGGGGACGGCGGCAACAGATCAAGCGACGGCGCGAGGCCTGGTGGTGGCACTATCTGCCGCTCCATCGCGAAACGGTGGGCGGCCATCTGGGCCCACCGGAGAAACCCGATGAGCCCTGAGGATCAGTCGGCCTGATGCACCCGATTGAGGGTGATCTGGCCCAGTTGACCCATTTGGCGGCGGATCCAGACCGAGCGCTTCTGCACATAGGGTGAAGGGGGCTTGACCCGATAGCGCCACGGGTTGGGCAGGGCGGCGGCCAGCAGGGATGACTCGTAGCGGGTCAAGCGGCTGGCCGGTTTGCCAAAGTAGGTGCGGGCCGCGGCTTCGGCGCCATAGATGCCGGGGCCGAACTCCACGATATTGAGATAGACCTCGAGAATGCGTGCCTTGTCCCAGCCCAGCTCCATCAGCAGGGTAAACCAGGCCTCCAGCCCCTTGCGCAGGAAGCTGCGATCACTCCACATAAAGAGGTTCTTGGCGGTCTGCTGGCTGAGGGTGCTGGCACCGCGCACCCGTTCGCTGTGCTGGTTGTGCTTGAGAGCGGCGTTGATGGCATCCATGTCAAAGCCGTTGTGATCGGCAAAGCGCTGATCCTCGGCGGCAATCACCGCCAGTTGCAGCTCCTTGGAGATGGACGCTAGATCTACCCATTGATGGCGCACCTGGGTGATCTTGGCGGGCGGAAAGAGGGCCCGCTCGATACGCCAGCTCCACATCGGCGGATCGATAAAACGTAGCAAGGCGACCGAGCCGACCGAGCAGAGCAGCCCGGCCAGCGCGATCTTGCCTGTCCACCTCAACACTCGGCGCCCAAGCGATACAGATGGACGTTCAGGGGCCACAGAGTCAGGGTCAGACTCCCACTGATAATGGCTGGGATCATCGGGATCCGGAATTATTGGGGCAGCCATTCGATGTGGCAGAACTTCTCGTCAACACGGCGGGAGAGCAGCATGCGGGCAAACAGGTGCTCATACTCTTGTTCTTCATTGCCAAGGCCGACCCAGATCTCGGCATAGTCGGTGTCGCTCACCGCAAAACCCACGTCCGCTTCCCAGTCATCGGCCGGGTCGGTTTCGGCCAGCAGGCCGCGGTCGTTGAACTCCTGATTGAAACGGGCGATCTCCTGCTCCGGCAGGTTGTCAGAGGCCAGCTCCATAAAGAGTTCGAGGGCGGTATCGAGCAGTTCCTCGACGCTGTGCATTTCGTCATTCATAGACATAAGCGGTCTGTTCCAGAAAAGAGAAAAAGGTGCCGGCGCAGATCACAGCCTGCGGGGCGGCGCTATTCTAGCGGTCGGCAGACCCCTTGGCGAGATGAGGCGAGCTGCTGTGACCTGTTTTTGTGCCAATAAAAAACCGGATCCAGTGACAGATCCGGTCTTCATTGGGGGAAGGGGTCACGCATAGGGCGTCAGCTCATCCCTTCTTGTCATCGGCGAAGGTGATGTTGAGCTCCAGTACCGACAGCTCATCACTCTTCTGATCCAGTTGGACGGTTATCTTATCCGGATCAATGTTGACGTATTTGCGGATCACATCGAGGATATCCTGCTTGAGCTGGGGCAGGTAATCCGGCCCCCCTCTGGATGAACGCTCGTGAGCAACAATGATCTGCAACCGCTCTTTGGCCAGTTGTGCGGTGTTCTGTTTCTTGTTGGAACGAAAATAATCCAATAATGACATGTTTAACTCCCGAACAGTCGGCTAAAGAAGCCCTTCTTCTCTTCTTCCAGAAAACGAAATTCCTTGGCATCGCCCAGCAGGCGGGACACCGCATCTTCGTAGGCCTGACCGGCATCGGACTCCTTGTCCAGAATGACCGGTTCGCCGGAGTTGGAGGCGCGCAGCACCGCCTGGGACTCCGGGATCACCCCGAGCAGCGGGATGGCCAGGATCTCCTGTACATCCTGCACGCTCAGCATGTCGCCGCGGTTGACGCGGGTCGGGCAGTAGCGGGTCAGCAGCAGGTGCTCCTTGATGGGGTCTTCGCCACGCTCGGCGCGGCGGGACTTGGAGGCCAGGATACCAAGGATGCGGTCGGAGTCACGCACGGAAGAGACTTCCGGGTTGGTGGTGACGATCGCTTCATCGGCAAAATAGAGCGCCATCAGCGCGCCCGCCTCGATCCCCGCCGGGGAGTCGCAGACGATGTAATCGAACTTCATCTCCGCCAGTTGATCCAGGATCTTCTCGACCCCCTCACGGGTGAGGGCATCTTTGTCCCGGGTCTGGGAGGCGGGCAGGATAAACAGATTTTCAGAGCGTTTGTCTTTGATCAGCGCCTGATTGAGGTTTGCTTCCCCGTTGATGACGTTGACGAAGTCATACACCACGCGCCGCTCGCAGCCCATGATGAGATCCAGGTTTCTCAGACCGATGTCAAAGTCAATGACCACTGTCTTGTGACCACGCTGGGCTAAGCCGGTGCTCAGGGCCGCACTGGTTGTGGTCTTGCCAACGCCACCTTTACCCGATGTAACGACTATGATTCGCGCCATTCTCGCTTCCTTGTAACTCTATTTGATACGGTCTATTCGGAGTTGTTCGTTGTCCAGCCGGACGTGTACCGGTTGCTGGATCAGGCCTGCCGGCAATGCATCGCTCAGCTGGAATGTGCCCGCGATGGAGAGCAGCTCGGCCTGTAATTGCTGGCAATAGATCCGGGCCTGGGTGTTGCCCCGGGCACCGGCAATGGCTCTGCCACGCAGGGTGCCATAAATATGAATGCTGTCGTCGGCGAGCACTTCGGCTCCCGGACTGACGGACCCCAGCACCACCAGCGAGGTGCCGGCGGCGTAAATCTGCTGGCCGGAACGAACCGGTCCCACATGTACCTTGCTCGGGATCAAGGGGGCGGGTTCGGGCTCGGGAACCACCTCAGGGGCGGCTGGCGCGGGGGCGGGCTCGGGTTCGCTCTTGCGACTCTTGCCCGAGGCCATCACGGCCAGTCCCACCGCCTTGGCGGCTGTCTTCATCTCTTCACTGCGTGCCCCCGTGATGCCAACCAGCACAAACTCTTCGGACTCCACCAGCTCTTTGAGCTGTTCGAAATCGGGAATATGTTCCAGTCGGGATACATTGATCACCAGCGGCGCACAATTAAAAAAGTAGGGTGCCTGGGCCACTTTTTCGGCCAACAACTGACGTATCCGCTCAGGCTCGCCATCGCTGATATGCAACACAGAAATAGTGAAGGTGGTCCCTTTCAATTCGTTATCGCGCTCAACCATGAATCTTCCCCGAGGCAGAGATGCTAATCCGTTATTGTTATTCAATTCCTGATGTTATAGTTTGCCCCCATCAGAGGCAATAAACTCGTCGGATTATATCAATTTCCATGTTGTGTGCAGTCTATAAAAGTCGCAAAAAAGCCGAGACCTACCTTTTTGTTGAAAAAAGAGAGGATTTCTCCCGCGTTCCCGAGCCACTGCTGAGCGCATTCGGGCGTCCCGAGCTGGTGCTGATGACCAAGCTGGATCCGGCCAAGCCCTTGGGTCTGGCTGATGTCGGCAAGGTGATGGCCGCGCTGACCAACCAGGGGTTCTACCTGCAGGTGCCGCCGCCCCCTGAGAATTTGCTGGAGCAGCACAAGGCCAGCCTGAAAAAACCATCCTGAATATCCAGCCCCGTGGTGCGTTCTGCCCAGCGGGGCTAATTCTTTGTGACTCTGCATGACGCATTCCGGCTCCGGAGAGGTAGCTTGCGATAATCCCGTGACAGGATCTGGCCAAATTAAACCCTCCCTTTGGTGATATTCACTTTTCGCTGTTTAAATAGAAAGTCAATCTGCTCCCAACTCCATATCCTCAACCTTTGCTGGCGCTCACAAAAATAGCGAGTGGCGCACGCTCATATCCTCCATTTCAACGGCTATTGGCCCATTCATCGATTATTTTCAGCCCCTTCTTTGGGCGCTTTTGGCCTCCACTGCTCGATGCGTTTTACATCAAATAGGGAGTAAAGAGGGCGGTGATAACTATGCTAAAACCAGTTTGCGCGATGCGCTGTGGCCAAAATGATGAGCTAACCCCCTGTTTGTGTACTTGATTGTTTGCCCTGATCACGAAAGTGCCACATAGGAGGCAATCAACGTGGTGACGTGATAATCCGCAGGGTGAGCGGTAACCGCGTCTTGCCAAACAAGGGTATGCCCAAAGTGGAGGGGATTGAGCTGAGGGGGTATCTCGATATCGATTAGTTGTGAAACCGTGACCGGGTCAAGATAGCTGGTAAAGGTTTCATGTAGGGGCGTAATGTCCCTTTCAATGCATTGAGAAGAGTGAATCAAGGCATGTTATTAGAGAGGCATTTAGATAAGGCAATCAGCATTGCTGTGGCGTAGCAGGGACATATCAGCGACGCCCTACAGTGAAATGGTCGGTATGTCGATATAAGTGCCCGGCATCCCATTCGGGAATAAAAAAGGCGGGATATCCCGCCTTTGTTCAGATAAGGGTCGCAACCCTTATTCGCAGGCAACCTGCATCACCTTGATGGCCAGACCGCCACGGGAGGTTTCACGGTACTTGGAGTCCATGTCCTTGCCGGTGATGTACATGGTCTCGATCACCTTGTCCAGGGAGACGCGCGGCTTGGAGGTACGACGCAGGGCCATACGGGAGGCGTTGACCGCCTTCATGGCTGCGATGGCGTTACGCTCGATGCAGGGCACCTGAACCTGGCCGGCAACCGGGTCACAGGTCAGACCCAGGTTGTGTTCCATACCGATTTCCGCGGCTTCGCAGACGTGCTCCGGGCTACCGCCCATCAGCTCGGTCAGACCGGCAGCGGCCATGGAGCAGGAAACACCCACTTCACCCTGGCAGCCCACTTCGGCACCGGAGATGGAGGCGTTCATCTTGTAGAGGATGCCGACGGCACCGGCAGCCAGATAGAAGCGGGTGTATTCGTCGCGGCCAACCGGCTGGATGAACTTGTCGTAGTAGGCCAGTACGGCCGGGATGATACCAGCAGCGCCGTTGGTCGGGGCAGTGACCACGCGGCCACCGGCAGCGTTCTCTTCACTCACGGCCAGAGCGAACATGTTGACCCAGTCAACGATGTTCATCGGGTCGCTCGAGAGGTTCTCGTTGGTGTTGAGCTGACGGTAGAGCGGTGCGGCACGACGGGGTACGCGCAGCGGGCCGGAGAGAACGCCTTCGGTACGGCAGCCGCGCTCGATACCTTCGCGCATGGTGTTCCAGATCTTGCCGAACTTCTTGTAGATCTCTTCCGGAGTGTTGAAGCACTTCTCGTTTTCCATCATCAGGGCAGAGATGGAGAGACCGGTCTGGCTGCAATGGGCAACCAGCTCGGCGGCGCTTTTGAACGGATAGCGTACGGACATGTCACCGCTGTCAGCCTTGCCGAAGTTCTCTTCGTCAACGATGAAGCCACCACCGATGGAGTAGTAGGTCTTGCTGTAAACCACTTCATCTTCGATCAGGGCAGTCAGCTTCATGCCGTTTTCGTGCAGCGGCAGGGCTTCGTCGTGGAATACCATGGCGTCGCGCGGGAAGCTGACGGTGTGGCAGTGCAGGCCGATCGGCAGGCGCTCGGTCTGTTCAACACGGGAGATAAACTCGGGGATCGCATCGATATCGACATTTTCCGGCAGGTTGCCAGCCAGGCCCATGATGATGGCAGTGTCGGTATGGTGGCCTTTGCCGGTCCAGGAGAGGGAGCCGTAAACATCGACATTGATCCGGGTTACATCGCGGATCTTGCCGCCCGCGCGCAGCTCGTCAACAAACTGTTTGGCCGCTTTCATCGGGCCAACAGTGTGGGAAGAAGAGGGGCCTACACCGATTTTGAAGATATCAAAAACGCTGATCATGTCACTATTACCTCAGGGTAGAAGGGGGCGGCATGCCCACTCACAGAAATTTGGGAGATCCATGGAACGCGCTTGTCAGCGCAGGTCACAGAACCAGATAACCGTAGTGTAACGGCTCCAGACCTAAAAAAAGTTGAAATAGATCTATTTTTGTTGAATCTGAGGCGCGAGTATAAAATTTATTTTTGTGCTTATCCATTTTGTTAAGCGTTTGCCCATAAAAATACCCGGCGATGCCGGGTATTTAGGAACCAAATGGAGTCATTTGCCGTTTTTTAACATTCGGTAATGTTAACGGCGAGGCCGCCACGGGCCGTCTCCTTGTATTTGGTCTTCATGTCGTTGCCGGTCTCCCACATGGTCTTGATCACCTTGTCCAATGACACCTTGTGCTCGCCGGTGCCGCGCAGGGCGAGGCGGGCGGCATTGATCGCCTTGACCGCCCCCATGGCGTTGCGCTCGATGCAGGGCACCTGCACCAGTCCGCCTATGGGATCGCAGGTGAGGCCGAGATTGTGCTCCATGCCGATCTCGGCGGCGTTCTCCACCATGGCCGGGCTGCCGCCCAGCAGTTCGGTCAGTGCGCCAGCCGCCATGGAACAGGCGACTCCCACTTCCCCCTGACAACCCACTTCGGCGCCGGAGAGGGAGGCGTTCTTCTTATATAAGATGCCGATGGCAGCCGCGGTGAGGAAGTAGCGGATCAGCGTCTCGTCATCCACCTTGTGCACGAAGCGATCGTAGTAGTGCAGCACGGCGGGGATGATGCCCGCAGCGCCATTGGTGGGGGCGGTGACCACCCGGCCACCGGCGGCGTTCTCCTCGTTGACCGCCAGCGCAAAGAGATCGACCCACTCCATCACCATCAGCGGATCTTTGTTGAAGTTGGTCTCGCAGCTTAACTGGCGGAACAGCCCCGGGGCGCGGCGCCGAACCTTGAGGCCGCCCGGCAGCACCCCTTCGCTTTTGCAGCCTCGCTCGACGCAGCCCTGCATCGCCTGCCAGATCTTGCGCAGCCCCGCTTTTATCTGCTCATCGCTGCGAAATATCCGCTCATTGGCGAGGATAAGCCCCGAGATGGAGAGGCCGCTCTCCTGACAGTGGGCCAGCAGCTGGGCGCCGCTGTCGAACGGGTAGGGGACAGGGTGTTCGGCATCAGACTTGGCGGCCTCTTCCTTGGCGGTGGCAAAGTGGCTCTCTTCAATGATGAAGCCGCCCCCGATGGAGTAGTAGGTCTGGCTGAAGCGCAGGTTTTCCTCTTTATCAAAGGCCCGCAGAGTCATGCCGTTGGTGTGGGCCGGCAAGGTTTTGCGACGGTTGAAAATGATGGCACCGGTGCGGGGAAAATGGCTTGGTTGCTCGCCTGCCAGCGGCAGGCTCTGTTCCTTTTCCACTCGAGCCAGAATGGCGGGAATCGCATCGATATCGACCGATTCCGGTTCAAAGCCCGACAACCCCAGAATGATAGCCTTGCCGGTACCGTGCCCTTTGCCGGTCTGGCCCAGCGAGCCGTAACACTCCACTTCGACCCGCATGACTTGTGGCAGATGCCCTTGAAGCTTGAGCTGCTGGACGAAGGCATAAGAGGCACGCATGGGGCCGACGGTATGGGAAGAGGAGGGGCCAATTCCGATGGAAAACAGGTCAAACACGCTGATCATGACATCAATCCGGTGATGGTTTATGTCTGTTTATTCTAGGATTTTTGCCGTGGATGGAAAGCGGGGATGTGCGGTGCTGTGACATGGACACAGATAATAGGGCTGGGGGGAACCAAGAAGGTTGAAGGGGCTGATCCCCTTCAACCGGCCTGATCAGTCGAGAAATTCGCACAGATAAGCTGTGGGGGTTTTCACTTCCAGTTTGAAGGAGGAGTGACCGGCCACCAGGAAGGATTCACCCTGGTTGTAGGTGTGCCACTCATCTTCATCAGCCAGCTGGATGGTGAGGGCGCCCTTGATCACTGTCATCCGTTCGGGGGCGGCAGTGTTGAACAGGTAGTCACCGGCGTTCATCACCCCGACGGTTGATTTCTCGCCTTTTTGTTCGAAACCGATGGATTTTACATTTCCGTCGAAATACTCGTTAACTTTCAGCATCTTTACATCCCTGTGTGTACGTTTGTGCAGCCAAACTAGCACAATCTTTTGCCAGTTGTCATGGGGGATGAGGTAAAAATAGCCGAGACCGCTTTGAATCTTCACTTTTTCGCAAACTTATTAATAGCCAAGGTTAATGATTTGCTGATTTAAAACAGCAATTAAATGTGAGATAACACGCGCAAACAGGGGAATGGGCAGCCGCTCATTCCCCTGTTTGGTTAATTGCACTGGGAAAAGTGTGAATTTTGCTACATAAAGGAACATATTGTGTTAACTAAAGGACTCATTAAAAACATCGGCTTCCAGGTTGTGGTCGCCATGGTACTGGGCGCAGTGGTCGGCGCGTTCATGGGTGAACAAGCCACCGTGTTTGCACCGCTCGGTACCCTGTTTATCCAGCTGATCAAGATGCTGGTGATCCCGCTGGTGGCGGTTGCCATCCTCTCCGGCGCCGCCAATCTGGGTGCCAGCCCGGCTGCGGGCAAGATCGGTGCGGCTACGCTGGCCTTCTTCCTCGTGACCTCAGCGTTGGCCGTGTTGCTGGCGCTGGTGATGGGGCAGATCTTCAAACCGGGTGTCGGGGTCGATTTCGCTTCCGTTGCCTCCATGTTTGGCGGTGACTATGCCGATAAAGGGGCGTTGCCGGATGCAGTCGCCACCTTGCTTGGCATGATCCCCACCAACGTCTTCAACTCCCTCAACGAAGCGAACATCCTGCAGATCCTGGTGTTCTGCATGTTCCTCGGCATTGCGCTGGCCAAACAGCCGCGCGAGCGGGCCAAGCCACTGGTCGATGGGCTCAATACCCTGGTGGATGCCTTCGTCTGGATGATCAACAAGGTGATGATCATCGCGCCGCTCGGGGTGTTCGGTCTGATGGCGGAAGCCATCGGTACCTATGGCTTCGATGTGCTGACCCTGGTACTCAAGCTGTTCGTGGTCTATGTGGCTGCCATCCTCATCTTCGGCTTCGTGGTCTATCCGCTGCTGGTGATGATGTTCTCCAACACGCCGGTGATGAAGTACCTCTCTGCCATGAAGAAGCCGCAGATCGTGGCCTTCTCCACCGCCTCTTCCATGGCAACCCTGCCGGTCAATATGGAGACCTGCGAGCATGATCTGAAAGTGACCAACGCGACCGCCTCCTTCGTGTTGCCGCTGGGTGCCACCATCAACATGAGCGGCAACGCCATCTATTACGGTCTGGTCGCCATCTTCTTCGCGCAGGTTTACAACATCGATCTGAGCGTCGGTGCCTGGGCGGCCATCATTGTGACCTCCACTCTGGGGGCGATCGGCCAGGCCGGTGTGCCGGGCCCAAGCTTCCTGGTGGTTGCCGTGCTGCTGGCGGCCGGGATCCCCATCGAAGGGTTGCCGCTGCTGTTCGCGCTGGATCGTCTGTTCGACATGATCCGCACCTCCCTCAATATCACCGGCGATGCGGCCTGTGCTGTCATTGTTGACCGCTTCAGCCCGGAATATGATCCGCAGCGCTGGAACAAGGCATAATTGCTTTGAGCTGGACTGAGATACAACAGCCCTAAGCTGACACTGCGTAACGCGAGCCCCTGCCATGATGGCGGGGGCTTTTTTATATCTGCCGGACAAGTATCAGAGCAAAGGTGTGCACAAGAGATTGCTGACGGATTTAGCTGTGTTGAATGGAGAGTACAGGAGGGGAAAACATCAGTTGTGGGCATGGGCCGTATGGCGTCAACCGGCCTGTTGTAGATGCCGGGGTAGGGTATTGTCAAACGGCGGGTAACAAAAAGGGGAGCCTCGCTCCCCTCGGATATGATCTGCTGCTGGTTCTACTCCATCAGGCCATATGGTTAAACCATCCTGGTTACACCCTTGTGGCGAAAGAAACAGCGTCAACGTGATGAAATCATATCTATGTTGACCATCTCGGCATTATTACTGAAAAGCGCCAGTTGGTGGCGATTAAACAGACATGGCAAAGAGGGTCGGTCCGGATTGATGCCTCTCTATCCGGCTCAGAACTGTGACAGTGAGGGCAGAGAGACAGCAACCAGGGTGAAAAACACCGTGAAAACGGCAGTAACGACAAACTCTTTCATTTTTCTCTCCCTAAGTTGTTGGTTGATGTAGTCAAGATACCATAACAAGGGGGTAAAACAAGGTGTAAATTGATAAAACAGCTTCTTTGCTTGTTAGGTTGGTTGAGATGGCTATTTTTGTCATATTGAGCTGATTTTATCACCCGCTATGGCATGGTAGGCATTAAAAATTCTGTCTTTATGATTATTTCATTTAAATTCAATTGGTTGGTGAGTTGCTGGTTGGCTTGGTGATGGGTTTTGTATGGGGCTTTAGTGGCATTTTATAAGTTTTCCTCCTCGTAATAGTGTCATTGAGGCCATAAAAAGTGCGCAAGGCAATGATTTGACGATTCCTGACGTAGATAGCCCATCCAAAAGAAGTCTATGGAGAGAGTCTGGTTGCCAACCCTTGTCACACCATCACTTTATCAGTCCAGAGTCTCCGCATTTTTACAGCAATACACTGGGTTCATAGGGAGGAGAGCCGTGCATCGGGGGGATACAGAGTAGCAGCTGGCTGTTTTATCACCGCCAATTTCCCCGTTGGCCTCGGAATAGACATGGCTGCAGCAAGAGTGAGGTGCGCAATAGAGCAGAGGCGTACTCTCTGGCTGGGCTGGGCTGGGCTGGGCTGGGCTGGGCTGGGCGCGAGTAGCGATCCGCGTGGCCGGTGCATCTGCGTGAGTCATGTGAGTGCAATACGAGCGCAGCGCCGGAGCATGGTTGGGGAAGATATCTGAGTCCCTTCTACAAGATTGAGATATAAAAAGCGGTGTATGACGAGGAGGCTGAACAAGCTGGTTTCAGGGGCGACAGAGCGCAGGTCAACTCAATCCGGTGCGCAGTGATAAAACATCCACGACGATACCGGAACTTTGTTCGTATGCTGATGTCGGTTGCTGTGAGGAGAGGAAGGCTAGTGATCTGTCAGATGGCGCAAGGGTTGGTAATCAGGCAACCCGTATGGTGAGGGCCACACAGCGTGCCGATGCACCCGTTTTTGTAAGATATTAAAAAACCCTCCGATGGAGGGTTTCTGTCATCAACAGCCGGTAAAAGCCGCTTGGCTTAGAACAGGGTGGTGGAAAGGTTGTAAAGCTCCTGATCGAACGGACGCTTCATGTTCTCGATGCAGTCGATGATGTCGTGGTGTACCAGCTCGTTGCGCTGGATACCGACGCAGCGACCACCGTGACCAGCCAGCAGCTGCTCAACAGCGTAAGCCCCCATACGGCTGGACATGATGCGGTCACGGGCAGTCGGGGCACCGCCACGCTGGATGTGGCCCAGGATGGTGGCGCGGGTTTCACGACCGGTCAGGGCTTCGATGTCTTTAGCCAGTGCGTTCACGTCGGTAACGTGCTCGCAGATGGTGATGATGGCGTGCTTCTTGCCCTTGGCTTCGCCTTCCTTGATCTGCTTGAGCAGCTTCTCTTTGTCGAAGGCTACTTCCGGCACGATCACATACTCGGCACCACCGGCAACGGCGGCAGACATGGCCAGATCGCCACAGTGGCGGCCCATGATCTCGACCACGGAGATACGGTGGTGGGAGCTGCAGGTGTCACGCAGACGGTCGATGGCGTCAACCACCACGTTCAGAGCGGTATCAAAACCGATGGTGAAGTCGGTACCGGCGATATCGTTGTCGATGGTGCCCGGCAGGCCGATGCAGGGGAAACCCTCTTCGGTCAGCTTCTTGGCCCCCATGTAGGAGCCGTCACCACCGATGACGACCAGCGCATCGATACCGTGCTTTTTCAGGTTTTCGATCGCTTCGGCGCGCACTGCGGGGTCTTTGAAGGCAGGGAAACGGGCGGAGCCGAGGAAAGTACCACCACGGTTCACCACGTCGGAGACGCTGTGACGCTCCAGCTTGACGATGCGATCCTGGTGCAGACCGAGGTAGCCATCATAAATACCGTAAACTTCCAGGCCATGATGCAAACCGGCGCGAACCACGGCGCGAATGGCTGCGTTCATACCCGGTGCGTCGCCACCACTGGTCAAAACACCAATACGTTTGATTTGTTTGGTCATGAGTGCCTCTGGATCTGAGTTGTCAAATACGAATGTTTAAATAGACAAGCCACTTTTACTATATCGGCTTTCATATGGGATGCGGGGGCCACCATAGGAAAAGCGATACAAGAGAGGGGACGAGCCCCTCTCTTTGCCGTAATCAGCGATTACTTGGCAGCGCCAGCGATGATCTGGGAGAAATCGTCCACTTTCAGGGACGCACCACCGACCAGGCCACCGTCGATGTCCGGCTGACCGAACAGGTCGGCTGCAGTGGCGCCAGTGACGGAACCGCCGTACAGGATCTGTACTTTGGCTGCAACGGCGGCATCAAAACCGGCCAGGTACTGACGGATGTGAGCGTGAACGGACTGAGCGATTTCCGGAGTGGCAGTCTTGCCAGTACCGATGGCCCATACCGGCTCGTAAGCGATAACGGCGTTGTTGAAGGAGGCGATACCGCAACGGTCGATAACGGCTTTCAGCTGGGTCTCAACCACGTTCTTGGTCACGCCGGCTTCGAACTGCTCCAGAGTTTCACCGATGCACAGAACCGGGATCAGGCCGCCTTTCTGGATCGCTTCGTACTTGGCAGCAACCACGTCGTCAGTCTCTGCGTGCAGGGTACGACGCTCGCTGTGGCCGACCAGAGAGTAGGTGCAACCGAAGGCTTTCAGCATGGAGGGGGCGTTTTCGCCGGTGAAGGCACCAGACTCGTGTACGTCGGCGTTCTGGGCACCGTAGGCAATCTTGCTGCCAGCGGTCAGTTGCTCAACCAGACCCAAAAAGATAACCGGCGGGCAGACGGCGACTTGCACAGAAGGATGAGCGGCAGCAGCCGGGGTCAGTCCTTTGATCAGAGCTTCTACAGAAGCCTTGGTGCCGTTCAGTTTCCAGTTACCCATTACCAGGTGCTGTCTCATCTTGTATATCTCCTAGGCATTTGATTGCGCGACATTATATGAATTGAACCGAGCCCAAGATAGCTGACCCGGCGGCAAATGACGTAATTTTTTTTCGCTTTCCTGATCCAAATCAGGAATGAAACGCTTGATCGCTCATTCGTTAACCTGCCCCCGCAAGCGAGCCCACCATACCCCAATCCATTCGTGGATGGCAGCTTCGGAATACATCAGATAACGCCCTTTGGGTAAATAACTGTAGAGGGGCTGGGGTACCTGGCTCTGCTTGGCGGTGTAGTCGGTGGGGGCTGGCACGGCCTTGAGTCCCTGACCCTGATAGAGGGCCATGGCGCGCGGCAAATGAGTGGCCGAACTGACCAGTGCCACCTCTTTTCCCTTGAGGTGACGACTGATACTGACCGCTTCATCATGAGTGTCTTTGTTGTTTTCAAACAACGTCATTCGCGAACGGGATATGCCAAGGCTCTCGGCCATCCGGGCATTGACCTCGGCATTGGAGAGGGTATCCCCCGATACATAGCCGGAGAACACCAGCTCGGCGTCCGGATAGGCCTGGGCGAGGCGAACCCCTTCGAGGGTGCGGGCCAGGGCGATATTGTTCTGCCAACTGCGCATCGGCACCGCCGGGTCGCTGACATGACCATTGCCGAGCACCACTATGGCCTCGATGTTGGGATGCTGGCTCACCTCGAACGGCGGGTAGGTCTGCTCCAGCCCGCGGGCCAGTTCATAGCTCACCGGCCGCATCCCCATCAGCGCCACAATGAGCAGCGAGAGGGTGGCCAGCAGCTTGCCGGTTTTCTGAAAACGGGTGAACCAGAGCAGCAGCAGGGCGAGCAGCAGCAGGGAGAGGGAGAAGGGGAGCGGCATCAACAGCTGACCAAGCCACTTTTTGAGCACAAACACGGCAGACACTTCCTTGAGTTTTCAGCAAATTCGGGATGTGACAGAATACCTCTCTTTTTTGGGATGGCCACAACCCTGTGGCGCTAATGTTGAGTTTCTCCTTGAAGCACGATCAGAGTTTTGACGGGCGCGCCGACAAGTTCGCTCGCAACATTTACGACTCCACCAAGGGGCGCATCCGCACCACCATTGTCTGGAGCGACATCGAAGCCTGCCTGGCCCGCCTTGGCAACCGACCGCTGCGCATCCTCGATGCGGGGGGCGGTTTTGGCTATTTTGCCCAGAAGCTGGCGGCCATGGGCCATCAGGTGGAGCTGTGCGATCTGTCAGCAGAAATGCTGGAACTGGCCCGCAGCCAGATCGCCGAGAAGGGGCTGGAAGACAAAATTCGTCTCATCCATTGCCCCATTCAGGATCTGAAGCAACACGTGACCGGGACCTTTGATCTGGTGCTCTGCCATGCGGTGCTGGAGTGGCTTGCTGAGCCGCGCCAGACCTTGCTGGGTCTGTTCCCTTTCGTCAATGCCGGGGGCATACTGTCGCTGCTTTTCTACAACCGTCATGGCTTGCTGTTCCAGAGCCTGGTGGTGGGCAATTTTGACTATGTGCGCCTTGGTCTTCGCAAGAAGCGTCAGACAGCGCTTACGCCCACTAATCCCCAGCTGCCGGAGCAGGTCTATGACTGGATTGGTCGCGGGGGGCTGCGCATCATCGGCAAGACCGGGGTGCGGGTCATCCACGACTATATGCGTCACAAGCAGGATCAGGTGGAGAAGTTCGACGATCTGCTGGCCATGGAGCAGCAATATTGCCGTCAGGAGCCTTTTGTCTCCCTCGGTCGCTATATCCATGTGATGGCCCAGAAGCCGGCCAGCTGATTGTTCGCTGTTCACGTCGATGTGGACCATGTTTTCGATGCTACCGGATGTAGCCGCGCGCACGATTTTGCGCCCAATACAACAACGAGATGACAACATCATGATGAGTACATCCCGTACCCTGCCAGAGCGTTCTTTGCCGGAGCTAGTAGGGTGGGTCAGGCAGGAGGGGTTGGCGTTGAGCCTGCCAACCGACCGGCTGGCCTTTCTGATTGCAATCAAGACCTTGTCCGAGGATGAGTCGGACCTGTCGGAAGCAGCACTGCACGACGCTTTTGGCTATGTCAGCAGCGCTTTTGGCCAGATGGACGAGACCCTCACAGGTCGCGCCAACAACGCCATCAACGATCTCATTCGCCAGCAGCTGCTGTCGCGTTTCAACACCGACATGGTGGCGGGGGAGAGCCTCTACCGCCTGTCGCGCCTGGGTGTGAGCATCGTCGACTTCTTTATGGATCAGCGTCAGGTTGACTCCATCAAGCTCTCCATCCTGCTCGAGCACCTGGCTTCCGAGCTCGACACCGCCCGCAAGGCGGCGCTTGAGACCAACACCCGTGAACAGTGGGATGCCGAGGTGCTGCCGCGCCTCACCTTCTCGCTGGAAGAGACTCTGGGGCGCATCGATCTCACCCAGCGCGCCATGGATGAGCAGCAGAATCAGGTCAAGAGCGAAATCGCGGCCCTGCTGACCCAGAACTGGGTCGATGCCATTCACAGCTGCGAAAAACTGCTGCACGAAACCGGCCAGACCCTGCGCGAGCTGCAGGATACCCTGGACGCTGCCGGCCACCGCCTGCAGGCGGGGCTGCTCAACATTCAGGAAGCGGCGCAGGGGCGCGACGATCTGTTCCACGTCGAGGAGCTGACTCACGCCTTGCAGGGGCGGCTGGATGTGATCACCAGCTGGGGTCAGCAGTGCATCGAGCTCTGGTCCCGCTACGACAGACACGTCCACAAATTTATCCGCAACGCCATCGATATGGACAAGAACCGCGCCTTCAGCCAGCGGCTGCGCGAGTCCATTCGCAACTTCGAGCAGCACAACTGGCAGCTGCGGGTGGCCGAAGAGCCCCGTCTGCTGGAGCTGCGCGACGAAACCATCGCCATCCACGACGAGGAGGTGACCGGCGAGGTGCCCCTCGAGATGGAGTACGTCGAGATGGTGGACATCAACCAGGAGCTGGCCGAGCGCATCGAGCGCTATCTGGCCCGCTACCCCGAGCAGGGCCGGCAGCTGGACTTGGCCGATGTGCTGCGGGAATACCTGCTGGACTACCCGGCTCATGCCCACTTCGATGTGGCGCGTCTTCTGATCGACCAGGCCGTGCGCCTGGGCCATGCCAGCGGCGAGCGCGAACTGCATCGCCAACCCGCATGGAAACCCATTAACCAAGCTGGATCCAAGGTTCAGGCCTATGTCATTGATCAATACTGAGTTTCCCTTGCCGCTGCGGCTCGCAGAGGCGATTGCCAACCCCTTGTTTCCGCGCATCGACACCGCCTTGCGCTCCGGTCGCCACATCAGTGCCGACGAGTTCGAGCAGCATTCGGCGCTGGTCGAATATCACAGCGAGCTGGAGATCTTCTACGGCCGCTATCAGGTGGAGCTGATCAAGGCGCCGGAAGGCTTCTTCTACCTGCGTCCGCGCCCGAGCTCCGACATCGGCACCACAGTGCTCTCCGAGCTCGATATGCTGGTGGGTAAGGTGCTCTGCTACCTCTATCTGAGCCCGGATCGTCTGGCTTCGGAAGGGGTATTCGCCATGGCCGAGCTGCAGGAAGAGGTGCTGAGCCTCGCCGACGAGAAGCAGTTGCTGCGGATGGTCAACAGCCGCTCCGGCGGTACCGATCTCGACAAGAAGAAGTTGCTCGAAAAGATCCGTACCTCCATGCGCCGTCTGCGCCGCCTTGGCATGATCACCGCCCTTGGCAACGGAGATAAATTCCGGGTCAACGAATCGGTGTTCCGTTTCGCCGCCGACGTGCGCTCTGATGAAGATCCGCGTGCCGTCCAGCTGCGGATGATCCAGGAGGGTGAAGCCATCTTCCACGACGACGAAATGCCGAGCAGCGACTCGCTCTTTGATGACATCGAGGCGGATCTCGATGAAGAACAACTGGATCTGGAGGTATAACCGGTGCGAGGCAAGTTCAAATCCCTGACCATGGTCAACTGGAACGGCTTCTTTGCCCGGACCTTCGATCTCGACCAGCTGGTCACTACCCTTTCCGGCGGCAACGGCGCGGGCAAGTCCACCACCATGGCGGCCTTTATCGCGGCGCTCATCCCCGACCAGTCACTGCTTCACTTCCGTAATACCACAGAAGCGGGATCGAGCAGCGCCTCCCGTGACAAGGGGCTCTACGGCAAACTGCAGCGCGGTCACTGCTACTCACTTCTGGAAGTGATGAATAGCCGCGAACAGCGGATCTGGGTCGGCGTGCACCTCGAGCAGGTGGCCAACCGCGACAACAAGGTCAACATCACTCCATTTGCGCTGGTGGATGTGCCGGAAAATCTGGCACCGACCGATCTGCTGCTGGAGAAGCTCGATGGCGGCAAGGGGCGGGTACGCGCCTTTACCGATCTGAAAGGGGCGGCCGCCGAGCTGGGGGCGCTGAAAGTCGCCAAATTCAATACGGTGACCGACTATCACAACTTCATGTTCGAGTTCGGCATCACCCCGAAGAAGCTGCGTGATCAAAAAGATCGCGGCAAGTTCTATCGCCTGATCGAAGCTTCCCTCTACGGCGGCATCTCCTCGTCCATCAGCCGTTCCCTGCGCGAATACCTGCTGCCGGAGAACTCCGGGGTGCGCAAGGCGTTTGCTGACATGGAGGCGGCCATCTATGAAAACCGCCGCACGCTGGAAGCGATCAAGGAAACCCAGGGTCAGCGGGATCTGTTCAAGAACCTGATCACCGAGACCACCCACTATGTGGCGGCGGACTATGTGCGCAACGCCGCCGAGAAGAGCCGCCTCTCCGAGCTGGCCCTCAAGGCGCGCCAGGAGCTGGCCGACAAGCGCCGCATTCTGGCCGAAGAGAAACAGCGCGCCATCTATCTGGCCGACGAGGTGGAGCAACTCACCAACCGCGAGAAACTGCTGACCGACGAGCTGGAGTCTGCCTCCGAGCACCTTGCCAAGGTGATGGCGGCTGTCAGTTTGCAGAAGAAGATCGAGATGTATCGCGCCGATCTGGCGGATCTCTCTGACAAACTCGAGCAGCAGCAGGCGGTGGTGGAGGAGATCCACGGCCAGCTGCTGGAAGTGGAAGAGCGCAAGGAGCTGGCGCAGGCAGAAGTCGACAGCCTCAAGACCCAGCTGGCCGACTACCAGCAGGCGCTCGATATCCAGCAGACCCGCGCCATCCAGTACCGTCAGGCGGTGCAGGCGCTGGAGGCTGCCCGCGAGCAGTGCGAGCTGCCGGGGCTGACCGCCGAACAGGCGAGCGACACCCTGCACCAGTTCCGCGCCGCCGAGCAGAGCCTCACCAGCCGGGTGCTGGGGGCAGAACAGCAATTGGCGCTGGCCAAGGCGGCAGTGGCCGAGCACGAAGCGGCGCTGGCGCTGCTTTTGAGCATCGCCCCCGAGACAGTGCGCGAGGCCGCCTGGCCCACCGCGCAGGCGCTGCTCAAGCGTCACATCGAAGACAAGGCCCGTATTGCCCAGGGGCAGGGGCTGCGCGCCGCGCTGGCTCGCCTCGAGAAAGAGAGCGAAAGCCAGAAAAATCTCTTCAAGCTGCGTGACGAGCTGCAGCAGGCCTCTGGCCAGCTTATCGCCAGCAGCGATGAGCTGGAGATCTTCCTCGAAGCCCAGCGCACCCGTCAGGAGGAGCTCTCCGAGCAGCAGGCGGAGGTGAATCAGCGCCGCGCCAGCCTCGAGCATCAGGGCACCCAGCTGGGCCGCGATATTGCTGAGCTGACCAAGCTGGCGCCGCGCTGGCTCAAATCCTTTGAAAAGCTCGAGCAGCTGCGCGAGCAGAGCGGTTTGCCGCTGACTACCGCCGAAGAGCTTTCGGCTGGCATGCAGACAGTGCTCGACAAGGAACGCGAGTTCGAGCAGGAGAGCAACCGCATCGCGGCGCAGAAACAGGCGCTGGAGCTGCAAATTCGCAATCTGCAGCTGGGGGCAGGCGAGGCGGATCCGCGCTTGGCTCGCATCGCCGAGCAGGTGGGGGGGGTGCTCCTCTCCGATGTCTACGACGACATCTCCATCGACGATGCCCCTTACTACTCCGCGCTCTACGGCCCGGCTCGCAGCGCCCTGGTGGTGCTCGACCTTGAGGGCGCCATCGAGCGGCTGAAAAAGCTGGAAGATTGCCCGGAAGATATCTACCTGATTCAGGGCAACCCCGACTCCTTTGACGAGGATCTGGTGGAAGCCGATGAGCTGGGGGACGCCGTGCTGGTGCGCACCAGCAAGCGTCAGGTGCGCTTCTCCCGCTACCCCGAGCTGCCGCTGTTTGGCCGCGCCGCCCGTGAAAAGCGGATCGAGCAGCTCGACCTTGAGCGTGAAGGGCTGATCGAGGGTTACGCCAAGGCCGCCTTCGAGCAGCAGAAGTACCACCGTCTCTACGGTCACTTCCGCGACTTTATTGGCCAGCATCTGGATATCGCCTTCCGCCCCGACCCCGAAGCCGAAGTGCAGGCCAAGCAGGCCGAACTGCGCGCGCTGCAAGGGGCCATCGGCGAGTGCGACAAGCAGCTGAGTGATGCCAAAGCGGCCGCCGCCCAGCTGACCCGCCATATCCAGCTGGTGCAGGGGATGCTGCCCTTTGCTCACCTGTTTGCCGAGACTGATCTGGCTGCCCGCCTTGAGGCGGCTCATGCTGACGTGGACGCGCTGAAACAGGCCGAAGCCTTTATCGCCAAACACGGCAAATCGCTGGAAAAACTGGAAACCATGGTGCAGGTGCTGCGTCAGGATCCGCAGGATCTGGCGGCGCTGCAGGCAGCTTACGATGAGGTGAGCGACCTGCTGGCCGAGCAGAAGCGCCGTTGCTACGCCCTCGATCAGCTGGTGGCTCGTCTGCCGCATTTTGCCTATCAGGATGCGCAAGACCTGCTGGGCAAGGCCTCCGAGATGAGCGAGCGACTCAAAGAGAAGCTGAAAGCGGCCGAGCTGGCAGCCCGCACCGCTGGCGAGCAGCACAAGCAGATTGCCCTGCGCCACACCGAGGCGCTACAACTGCGCACCGCCCTCAACTCCAGCGTCGAGGCCAAGCGCCAGACCCTGACCGAGTTCGAGCAGGAGCTGGCGGCCATGGGGCTGACCCTCTCTGATGACATGGAAGAGAAGGCGCGCGCCCACAAGAAAGAGATCGAAGAGCTGCTGATCCGCACCCGTTCCCGTCGCACCAGCGCCGAGGCCCAGTTGCAGGTCACCAAGCGCGAGATCGAATCCCTTGGCGGTCGTCTCAAGCTCGAAGGCAAGGATTACTACAGCGCCCGTAAATCTCTGGTGGGCCACAAGGCGAGCTGGTCGCGGGTGGTGCGGCTGGCGCGGGAGACCGATGTCGAGAAGCGTTTAAATAAGCGCGAGCTGGCGTATCTTGACAGCGACGAGCTGCGCTCTATGTCAGACAAGGCCCTTGGCGCCCTGCGGGTAGCGGTGGCCCACGACGAAGCTCTGCGCGATGCGCTGCGTCTTTCCGAGGGCAACCGCAGCACCGAGCAGAAGGTCGCCTTCTACGTGCAGGTTTACCGTTACCTCAAGGATCGCATCCGCAACGACATCATCCGCTCCGATGATCCGGTGGAAGCGATCGAGGAGATGGAGATCGAGCTGGCGCGTCTGGCTGACGAGCTCAAGCAGCGGGAAACCCATCTGTCGCTCTCCTCCCACGAGGTGGCGGCCAAGATCACCAACATCATCCGCCGCGAGCAGAACCGCATCCGGGTGCTCAACCAGGGTTTGCAGAACATCGCCTTCGGTCTGGTGCGCGGGGTGCGCCTCAACGTCAATATCCGCGAGGCCCACACCCGTTTGCTGACGGCGCTGGCCGACCAAACTGCCATGCACAACGATCTGTTCGCCGACAAGGAGCTCAGCTTCTCCGAGGCGATGGCCAAGCTGTTCCAGCGCCTGAATCCGCAGATCGAGCAGGGGGATCGCAGCTATCAGGTGATGGGCGACGTGCTGCTCGACTATCGCAACTATCTGGAGCTGGAGATCGAGGTGCAGCGCGGGGCCGACGGTTGGCTGCGGGCCGAGAGCGGCGCGCTCTCCACCGGTGAGGCGATCGGTACCGGTCAGGCGATCCTGCTGATGGTGCTGATCAGCTGGGAGGAGGAGTCCCGCCGTCTGCGCGGCAAGGATATCGCTCCCTGCCGCCTGCTGTTCCTCGACGAAGCGGCCCGACTGGATGGCAAATCCATCGCCACCCTGTTCGAGCTGTGCGAGCGGCAGGATATGCAGCTGCTTATCGCGGCGCCCGAGAACATCAGCCCCGAGAAGGGCACCACCTACAAGCTCATCCGCAAGGTGCAGGGCAAGCACGAGCACGTGCATGTGGTGGGTTTGCGTGGCTTCGGCTTTGCCGACGACAAGCTGATTGCCTGAGAAGTTTCTGGCCCATCCCGACACGGGATGACCGGTAACTAGTTGAAAGGGAGGCATTTGCCTCCCTTTTTACATGGAAGATATGGCAAAGTAGCCGCACGGTCGCTGCTGCCTGACAACAAGGCGAGTAACATGGTGAGTGCCTTGGAGCTATGGCAAGGTGAGAGCTCCCGCCTGCAAGTGTGTCGCCAGCGTCACCGGCCGCATCGAAGAAGAAAAATGGCGCATAGCGAAAAGAAGAAGAGAGGAGAGGTGAAAGGTGCAACATATCCAGAAAGGGCTGCTGTTATCTCTTTGCCTGCTGCTGGCGGCCTGTAGCAGCCGTTATGACGAGAGTCACGGCGGTAGCTGGCGCGGCTATAGCGAGACCGGTTACGCCAGCTATTATGCCGACCGTTATCATGGCAAAAAGACCGCCAGCGGCGAGATCTATCGCAACAACCTCAATAGCGCCGCCCATATGGAATTGCCCTTTGGCACCATCGTGCGGGTCACCAATCTCGCCAACGGCAAGAGCGTAGTGGTCAAGGTCAATGATCGTGGCGCCTTTAAAAGCGGGCGAATTATCGATCTCTCCAAATCTGCCTTTAGCGCCATCGGCAATATTCGCGACGGGATTATCAAAGTAAAAATAGAGGCGCTCTAGCAGTCCACTTGTTCAGTGGCGTGAACAGAGTGTCCGTTCTGTATGGCTATATCCTGCAAGTCTGCCCTCTTACACTGCTCCGTATCCAAGAGGTACACCCAATCGAAATACTTGAATGATTGATCTGATAACGGAGCAGATGAAGATGAATGAAGAGAAACTGGTGTCCATCGCAGTGCTTAAAGCTAGAGCCGGTATGAGGGAGCAGCTGCGCCGGGAGTTGATCAAGCTTATTGAGCCTACTCGGCACGAACCGGGTAACTTGGACTATGTGCTGTTTGAATTGCGGGATGAGCCAGGCACCTTTTACATGCGTGAGGCATTCGTCAGCCAAGCCGCGTTGGATAGCCATTGTCAGACTGACTATTTTCAGGCCTTTGCCGCTCAGGCTGAGTCTCTGCTTGCAGAGCCACTGCAGCTTATTTTCCTGGATGAGGTCAGTTACTCTTAATCCATTCGGGCCAGAGGGCCCGATTTTTTATTCATATCTCAAGTGCGAGATAAGATGCGTTTCAAGCAAGTTATCACGCCAGTCTTTTGCCAGCCTGCATCTACTAATCCTCTGATTTTTAATTACTCTCTCCTGTTTATATCCAAGATGTTTTCATCTTCCTGTTAACGGATGAGATATCCAAATGAGAATTTAATTTGGGCTCAAGCCCAGTGGTAGTGGTATAACCTGCTATCGCAGGAAGGCATACCAAAAGATGGTGCTGACCATCAGCGCGTCGATATGAGGTAGGCAGGGAGGACGATAATGGTTATTGAACTTGTAGATGTACCGCAAAGTGAATTTGAGCAGGTCTTTACTGCCGTGAAACAGGGGATTTTTCCCTATGTTGAGGCGCTCTTTGGCTGGGATGACCAATTTCAACGCGAGCGACTAACCAGCTCCTATCTGCCGCAATGGTTTTCGTGGATCCTGCATGGTGGAGAACGCATTGGTTTGCTATGTAGCAAGCCATATGAGGATGCCCAGCATGTTCATCTGCTGATCATTTTCCCTCAGTATCAGGGGCGGCAGCTTGGTGCTGCCGTGATGGAACGCCTTCATCAGGAGGCTGAGCGTGAGGGCAAATGCCGGGTCACCTTGTCCAGCTTCACAGAGAACCATAGGGCGATACGGTTTTATGAGCGCCTTGGTTACAACGTGGTCGAAGAGGATCAGGCGTTTGTCTCCATGTCCCGGCCGTTGGGCTGTGACCTCGGATTGAAAAAAGTGGTTAATGGAGAGTTGTGATGGCGGTTTTGAATATTTTGACGACACCAGACCCCAGGTTGAGGCTCAAGGCCGAGCGAGTTGAGGATATTGCTGCCGTACAGGGGCTGATCGATGACATGCTGGAGACCCTGTATGCGACGGAAAACGGGATTGGCTTGGCCGCGACTCAAGTCGGGCGCAAAGAAGCAGTCGTTATTATCGACTTGTCCGAGAGCAGGGATCAGCCGCTGGTTTTGATTAATCCACAAGTGATAAGCGGTACTGAAAAGATGCTTGGGCAAGAGGGCTGTCTCTCCGTGCCGGATTACTACGCGGATGTCGAGCGTTACAGTTCGGTGGTGGTATCTGCACTGGATCGAAAAGGCAATCCGATTACGATTGAGAGCAGCGATTTTTTGGCCATAGTCATGCAGCATGAAATTGATCATCTGGATGGCAACTTGTTCATTGATTACCTGTCACCGCTCAAACGGCAGATGGCACTCAAACGAGTTAAAAAATCTCTCAAGTCCGCCAGTTAACATCTGCGGATAGTGGCTGGCCGTTTTAGTTATGTGGAGAGCAGGCAGAATGAAAGTGGCAAGATGGAATGTCAGGGCGCTGTTTGGCCGCAATAGCAATGAGGTGCGGGGACGTTATGGGCTGAAGGCTCTGCTGTTGCTGGGAACATTGTGGGTAGCACTCCCCGTATCAGCCGACGAAGAGCAGTTGCCGGCCGAATATCGCCCCTTTGTGCAGCAGTTGGTCGATGCGGCGGAAGCCCGGGATCATCAGGCCCTTGCCAATCAAATGAAATACCCCTTCAAGCAGGAGTATCCCATTCCCGCCATTAAAAACGCGTCGGAGATGCTGACCCGTTTCGACGAGGTATTTGATGACGCCATATTAAAAAGCATCGCGACCTCCCGGGTCGGGCAGGATTGGCAGGCCATGGGCTGGCGCGGCATCATGTTGGGCAGTGGTGAGGTCTGGATGGATTTCGATGGCAAGGTGATCGGTATCAATCATCAGACGGCGCAGGCCGCCAAATTGAAAGCCGAGCTTATCGCCAGGCAGAAGAGCGGTCTGCATCTTAGTGTGCGGGAGTA
Organism: Aeromonas sp. s13; assembly: GCF_040907905.1. Lineage (NCBI taxonomy): Bacteria > Pseudomonadati > Pseudomonadota > Gammaproteobacteria > Aeromonadales > Aeromonadaceae > Aeromonas > Aeromonas sp. s13. The sequence continues at coordinate 51,712 of NZ_JBFOCS010000035.1, forward strand.
CAAGAACCCCGCTTTGATGTGGCAGACCGAGAAATTTAACATCCGCATCGACGAGTTGGACGATGGCCACTATCGCTACGCCTCCTGGGCCAAGGGCAAGATGCTCGCCGACAAGCCGGATCTGGTGCTGAAAAATGGCACCGTCAGGGTGGAGGGGACGGGGGGCAATCATACCTATCTCTTCACGAGCGGCCCCTATCGCTACGAGTGCGTTGTAACCGTATTGGGTGAGCGAGGCGTGCCACCGGGTGAGCTGGTGGTCTATAAAAACGACGTCGAGATAGTGCACCAACCGGTGATCAAGGTGCTGTGACAGCAAATCCACATAAAGAGAGATCAAAGAGCGGCCAGGTGCCGCTCTTTTGCTTTCGCAAACTGAGGGATGAGCTTCGCTAGCTTTGCGGCACCCTGACCCCTTTATCGAGATAGAGGCTGCTGTAGTGGGCGCGGTGGGTGACAAACATCACCTGATGGCGGCTGCCGTCGGAGAGGATAATAAAATCCCCCGCCTGGGCGGGGCTCTGCAAGGTGATCTCCTGCTCGGGGGCGGTCAGGCGATCGACATCTTCCTTGAAGGTGAGGGTGTAAGAGTACATATGGCGCTCCACTGCTGGCTCATATCAAACGCTTCGTTGAAGGTAGTTGCTGGCAAGGGGACGCGCGGCGCCCGATTGGCGCTGTTAGACCAAATAGCGGTGATGAGAACGTGCGTGGTTTCAGCTGGGTTGTTTTGCTGAGGTGCGCTTGAGGCCTTTACATCAAGGCCATTGGTATCAAAAGCGATGGGAAAGGGGCGAAAAGGAGGATGAAAAAACCGCCAGTTGGCGGTTTTTCTTATGCGATGGGTCCTACTTCAGGGCCTTCTTCAGCTTCTTGATCTTGCCTTCATGCTTGGCAATTTTCTCAAGACGAGCGGCGATCTTCTTTTTGATCTCTTTCTTGCTTGCTTTGGCCATCGGTGGCGCTCCTTTGCAGTGGGGACACATGAAGTGTCAGTGTGGGTCTTCCCTTTGACGTCCCAGAGTGCCACAGGGCTCCTTTGTGAACCAGTACTCTGTTGCTTTAATAGCCAGCTCGCTATAACTGCAAGGGGCTGAGCCAGCGCAGCAGTTGCTGGCCCACTTGCGGGCTGGTGAGCAGGGCCATATGGCTGGTGCGATAGACAATCAGGGTATGGGCAGGAAGAAAAGCCAGCTGATGGCGCGCCTCGCTGTGCTGGCCAAGGGCGCTGCGCAGCGGCACCAGTCCATCGCCAATCAACCGGTCGGCCAGCAAGCTGCGCTTGGCGGCAGTGGTCGCGGCGATGGCATAGCAGTTGACGCCACCGGGCAAGGGGAGTGGCGAGCGAGGATCCTGTGAGGGGACGGCGGGATCCGGCCGTGCAACGGTATCGCTCACCTTGCCGTGGCGCAGATCCTTGATGCCAGCACTGCGCAGCCGCGCCAGCCTGACGAAGGGCTCGCTGTAGGCGGTGGCGGGCAGCAACTGTTCCAACCAGTGACCTGCATGTTCGAGCGGTGCGCCGTGGTGTGGTGTGCCGAGAAAGATCAGGTTGGCAAGGTGCGCAGGCCAGGTGAGCCCGGCCACGCCGGCATGGTGGCAGGCGCTGCGGGCAACCAGTCCCCCCATGCTGTAGCCCATTATCGTTATCTCTTTGAGCTCTCCCGGCCAGTGGGCGAGCAACTGCTCCAGCAGCAGGGCAAGTTGCTGCCCGTTTTGTGCGATGGGCAGGCCCGAGTTGTAGCGCAAATAAAGAGGCTGATAGCCAAGCGCGTTGGCAAGTTGCTCCCCGTGATTGACCGGTTTGCCTTGGTGCTCGGTCTGCCACTGTAGATCGTTCATGCAGAGGCCATGGATCATCAGCAGTACCCGTCCCTCGCGGGGTAGATCCTTTGGCATCGCTTGCCAATCGAGGGGCTTGCCCTGATAGCGCAGTGTCATGGGGGTGGCGAAGGCATTGTGGTGCTCGACCAGCTTGTCCCCCAATACGCCGTTGAGCGTGGCGATCAGGGCCGCGCGTTTCGGGGTTTCGGGGATCTGGTGTGGCGGTGGTGTGGCTGGCAGGCGGCTGAGCAGTTGGTTGAGGCCGCTGCTTAGGTTGTTGGCGGCGCCATGTACCCCCTTGTAGACCAGCCCGGTGATCCCGGCTGTTTTTCCCTCATCCACTCCCTTGAGCCCCATACCGCTCAGTACCGCCTGATGTACCGCTTCGGTGATCTCTACCGCGGCGGGCAGCGCCAGAGACAGCAGGTGCGCCAGCTCGCGGATATCCGAAAGATGCCAGGAAGAGGATGGCGAGGGGTTTGTGGCGTCGGTCATGGCAAGCCCTTGTGAAAGCGGGTATCGCGTTGTCGTGCCGCGAAGAGCGCAGCGTATCTCTATATCAAACCAGCTTGCGCCCTTTGTGGCGGGTTTACCAGTAACGGGACGGGCATGGCTGGGCTGATAAGAACCGCTTGCGAAGCCGGTCACGGTAATGACAGGGAAAATCACCTCTACTTCGTCATATGAAGCTACATGGAGAGGTGAGGATGTCGCTGTTTGATGAGGTGCAGGTACAGGCGCTCTGTGCAAAGTTGCTCGATAGCCAGAACGAGAAGGGGTGCTCCCTTGAGAGTCGGCATGGCCGCAAGTTGAAGGATCTGTTGCAGGCAGTAGCCGGGAGCAAGCCGGTTGGCCGAGGTGCTCATTATGTGTTGACCGACGCGGGGCGGACTTATCTGACCTGACAACTGGCACGGGCAGCGCCCCCCGAACCGGACAAGCGTAAGCAGCTGCGACGTCTGGGAGTGAGTTTGCCTGCACGGCTCAATCAGGCCTGCTTTTATGCCCTCTGGTATGGGGATAGCAAGCATCCGCGGTCAGCACCCCTTGCCGCGCCAAGGCTTGCGGACTTGACGCTCACGCAAGATGAGGTGATCCGCATCCGTACCCTCGAACCGTTCTCGCTAGTCGATCGGCAGGGTCAGCAGCACGATATGACGGTAATGATGGCGCTGCTGGGGGAGTTGGCGTTGCCGGAGCGGACTCTGGGCACGCTGGCGGCCATCGGCTGGCAAGGGGAGCGGGTCATTACGGTGGAGAACAAGGGAGCCTTTGTCGACTACCCGCTGCAACCCGGGCAACTGCTGCTTTTTGCCCCCGGTCGCAATACCACCCTGGCCAAGCAGCTGATCCCGCTGCTGCCTGCGGGCGTGCAGTGGGCACATTTCGGTGATCTCGATCAACGGGGTATCGATATTGCCGTCGAGCTGGCGCGCGAGCTAAATCGTCCTGCCATGCTCTGGCTCCCCTGTGAGCTGCAGCCTTATCTGGAGCACTATGCCCGTCCGGTACGCACCTTTGCGGCGGGCAGTGGCAAGGTGCCCAGGCGTGTGACGACGCTGGCTGATCAGGTTGATGGTCATGGCTCGCCGGCAGGCGTTCCCTGGCTTGAGAAACTGATCAAAGACGGGACTTGGCTGGAGCAGGAGGTATTGATTCTGGCCCCTCACTGGCGGAGCTGGTCATTGGAAGAGATGGGCAATCAGGTGTGAAACGGGGAGCCCGGGCTCCCCGTCATTTGTGGTCTGCTGCTTACTTGGCGTTGATGGGCCCCTTGGTGCCGGCATCATTATCGACCCAGCCATCTTCACCCTTGATGCGGCGATCCCCCTGAATGGTGTAGATGACCATGCCATCCTTGAACACCAGCGCACCATCGGATTTCTTGGCATTGACCTTCTTGTCGTTGACCCACACCTGATCCTTGCCATCGATGCGGATATTGGCCACGGTGGCGCCGGTTTGGGGGAAGGTGGCGATCCAGTTGCCCGCATAGGGGCTGGCGCTGGTTGCCGCGGCCGGAGCATTGCCAACACCGGCAGCCGCGTTCTCAGCCTTGGTTTTATTGATATCGCAGCCATTGAGCTCGCTCACCTGAGTGCAGCCCGAGCGCTCCAGCTTCTGCTCATAGCTCAGATTCAGACCGCCCTCCGCGGCCGGGGCGGCCGTGCCAAATCCCGCCTTGGCATTTTCCGCTTTGGTTTTGTGAATGTCACAGCCCTGCGCCTCGGTGACCTGGGTGCAGCCGGATCGCTCCAGTTGCTCGGCATATTTGGCACTGATGGCGTGGGCAGGGGCGATCCCGAGCAGGGTCAGGGTGATGAGCAGAGCAGCATTCCTGGACATAGATAATCCCTCAAAGATGTAAGTCATGCAGGTTCATCCGCGCAGTTGCGGCAGTGAACGTCGGCCTCTTCTGAGCATCCGAGACAGATGCGCAGCTGGCGTATTCACGTTAGCACCTTGGGCCAACCGCGCCCAGCGATGTGGCCGGAAGATAAGGCGAGAGGTGATACAGGCGGGGAGCGAAGGGGAGACGGGATAGCAGCAGTGTCAACGCTGGAGAGATCCTTCCAAGAGAAAAGGTGTTGCGGGCATTATCATAATGATAACGACAGCCCAGCTGATATCATTTCAGCCCCTGAAACTGACCTTTGATGATAATTCTCACCGATGCCGAGATATCGCCTCTGATTATTATCACCCGGCAATTTTATCGCTTGGTCACCCTATCCATCCTTTTATGGAATAAACCGCTGAAATAGCCGCTGATTTTGTGGGTGGCATCACACACTTTTGCCATTTATTAATATCTGCCTGCATTTTATTGGTTTGGCACGGTTATTGATTGCCTCATATCGACGCTAACCGACGCGCTCACCCACAACCGGGATGCTGGTGACATCGTGAGTGAAAGGGGAGCTATCCATATCTCATCCAATGATTGGGGCGAACGATGAAAGCAGTTAACGAATTAATCAAAGAGATCAGAGCACTCAAATCCAACCTGCATGAAAAAGATTTTCTGCTGACCTGGGAGCAAACGCCTCAGGAGCTGGAGCTGGTATTGAAATTGGCCGAATCTCTCAAGACCCTGCGCGCCGAAAATATCTGCACCAAATTGTTTAACAGCGGGCTCGGTATCTCGGTTTTCCGCGATAACTCCACCCGAACCCGCTTCTCTTACGCCTCTGCGCTGAACCTGCTCGGTCTGGCCCAGCAGGATCTGGATGAGGGCAAATCCCAGATCGCCCATGGCGAAACCGTCCGTGAAACGGCCAACATGATCTCCTTCTGCGCCGATGCCATCGGGATCCGTGACGACATGTTCCTCGGTGCCGGCAACGCCTATATGCGCGAAGTGGGCGCCGCATTGGATGAAGGATTCGAGAAGGGGGTGCTGCCCCAGCGTCCGGCGCTGGTCAACCTGCAGTGCGACATTGATCACCCGACCCAGTCCATGGCTGATCTCGCCTGGTTGCAGGAGCACTTCGGCAGCCTGGAGAGCCTCAAGGGCAAGAAGATTGCGATGACCTGGGCTTACTCCCCCAGCTACGGCAAGCCGCTCTCCGTGCCCCAGGGCATCATCGGCTTGATGACCCGTTTCGGTATGGACGTGACCCTGGCCCATCCGGAAGGGTATGACCTGATCCCAGACGTGATCGAAGTGGCCAAGGAGAATGCCAAGGCCTCCGGTGGCAGCTTCCGTCAGGTCACCTCGATGGAAGAGGCGTTCAAAGATGCCGATATCGTCTATCCCAAGTCCTGGGCCCCCTACAAGGTGATGGAGCAGCGCACCGAGTTGCTGCGCGCCAATGACCACGCCGGCCTCAAGGAGCTGGAGAAACATTGCCTTGAGCAGAACGCCAAGCACAAGGATTGGCACTGCACCGAGGAGATGATGAAGCTCACCAAGGGTGGCGAAGCGCTCTATATGCACTGCCTGCCGGCCGATATTTCCGGCGTCTCCTGCAAGGAAGGGGAAGTAACCGAAGGGGTATTCGAGAAATACCGTATCGCCACTTACAAAGAGGCGAGCTGGAAGCCCTATATTATTGCCGCCATGATCATGGCCCGTAAATTCTCCGCCCCGGCAGAAACCCTGGAAAATCTGATTAAAGAGGCGCAAAAGCGGGTGAAATAAATAACGGCAGGGCAGGGTGAATATTCATCCTGCCCACACTGTCGAACCCATTATTTTGAGTTTTCTCTCCGTGTTATCTGAATAACGGATCTCCCGGCGAGGCAGCTCTTTGTCAGGTAACGCCTAGTGAGGTAAGCATGTCCCAATTTTCGCTGAAGATGGATATTGCCGATAACCGCTTTTTTACCGCCGAGCCATCTCCGCTTTTTTCTCGCGCCGAAGCACAAAAGGCCCGTGCCTTTCATAAAAAACTGGCCGGTTATGAGCCGACCCCATTGTGTGACCTGAAAGATCTGGCCGCCTATATCGGGGTGAAAAATATATTGGTCAAGGACGAGTCAAAGCGCTTTGGCCTCAATGCCTTCAAGATGCTGGGTGGCGTTTATGCCATCGCCAACCTGCTCTGTGAAAAGTACGGGGTGGCCATCGAGGATTTCTCCTTCGATCTCATCAAACGCACCATCAAGGAGCCGATGACTTTCGCCACCACCACAGATGGCAACCACGGTCGCGGCGTTGCCTGGGCCGCCAAGCAGGTGGGCCAGCATGCGGTGGTCTACATGCCCAAGGGCTCGGCCCAAGAGCGGGTTGACCACATTCTCAATCTCGGTGCCGAGTGCATCGTCACCGACATGAACTACGACGATACCGTGCGCCTGACCATGAAAATGGCGGAAGAGCGCGGTTGGCACATAGTGCAGGACACCGCCTGGGAGGGCTACACCAAGATCCCGACCTGGATCATGCAGGGTTACTCCACTCTGGCCGACGAAGCGGTCGAGCAGATGCAGGCCATGGGCATCAAGCAGCCGACCCACGTGCTGCTGCAGGCCGGGGTCGGGGCGCTGGCGGGCGGTGTGCTCGGTTATCTGGTGGACTGCTTCGGGGCGAAAAACCTGCACAGTATCGTGGTCGAACCGGATCAGGCCGACTGCATCTACCGCTCCGGTGTGGTGGGGGAGATGGTCAACGTGGGGGGCGATATGCGCACCATCATGGCCGGTCTCGCCTGTGGCGAACCCAATCCGCTCGGTTGGCCATTGCTCAGAAGCTGTACCACCCAGTTTATCTCCTGTCACGACAAGGTGTCGGCATTGGGCATGAGAGTGCTTGGCAACCCTCTTGGCAATGATCCCCGCATCATCTCCGGTGAGTCCGGCTCGGTCGGTACCGGCGTGTTGGCGGCGGTGCGTCACCACCCGGATCGCGCGGCGCTGATGGAACGTCTGGGGCTAAGTCGCGACTCCGTGGTGCTGATCATCAACACCGAAGGGGACACCGATGTGACCCACTACCGGGAAGTGGTGTGGGAAGGCAAACATCCTGCCTGCGATTAACCCCGGCTGTGAGTAATCCCTGCGAGAGCAGAGACTCGAATTGAAGCATTGATCGCGCCTCGCCAACGGGGCGCGGTAACGGGCACAGGGCGCTGCCGACGAACAGGCCGCGCACTCTCAGTTGTTATGGAGAATCACAATGAGCAAGCAAATTCCGTTTGAAATGGTGTTGGAGAAGGCCTACCAGTACAAGGCCGAGATGAGTCAGTTCCTGCGCGACATGATCGCCATCCCGAGCGAGAGCTGCGATGAAGAGCGCGTGGTGCTGCGCATCAAGCAGGAGATGGAGAAGGTTGGCTTTGACAAGGTCGAGATCGACCCCATGGGCAACGTGCTGGGCTATATCGGCCACGGCCCGCACCTGATCGCCATGGATGCCCACATCGATACCGTGGGGGTCGGTAACCGAGCTAACTGGACCTTCGACCCCTATGAGGGGATGGAAGATCACGAGATCATCGGTGGCCGCGGCGCATCTGACCAAGAAGGCGGCATGGCCTCCATGGTTTACGCGGGCAAGATCATCAAGGATCTGGGGCTGGAAGACGAGTACACCCTGCTGGTGACCGGCACCGTGCAGGAAGAGGACTGCGACGGTCTCTGCTGGCAGTACATCATCGAGCAGAGCAAGATCCGCCCCGAGTTTGTGGTCAGTACCGAGCCCACCGACTGCCAGATCTACCGTGGCCAGCGCGGCCGCATGGAGATCCGTGTGGAAGTGCAGGGGGTGAGCTGCCACGGCTCTGCGCCTGAGCGCGGTGACAACGCCATCTTCAAGATGGGCCCCATCCTTGGCGAGCTGCAGGAGCTCAGCCACAACCTCGGTCATGACGACTTCCTCGGCAAGGGCACCCTGACCGTCTCCGAGATCTTCTTCACTTCGCCAAGCCGCTGCGCCGTGGCGGACAGCTGCGCCGTCTCCATCGACCGCCGTCTCACCTGGGGCGAGACCTGGCAAGGGGCGCTGGACGAGATCCGCGCCCTGCCTGCGGTGCAAGCCGCCGGTGCCGAGGTCTCCATGTATCAGTACGACCGTCCGGCCTACACCGGTCTGGTCTACCCGACCGAGTGCTACTTCCCGACCTGGAAGGTGGAAGAGGATCACATCACCGTCAAAACCCTCTCCAAGGCTTATCGCGAGCTATTCAACAAGGAGCCGGTGGTGGACAAGTGGACCTTCTCGACCAACGGGGTCTCCATCATGGGTCGCCACGGTATTCCGGTCATCGGTTTTGGCCCGGGTAAAGAGCCGGAAGCCCACGCCCCGAACGAGAAGACCTGGAAAGAGCATCTGGTCAAGTGCGCCGCCATGTACGCCGTGATCCCCATGCTCTATCTGGCCGAGCTGGACAAGTAAGGGGGCTGCTGGGTGGTGACTGCCATCGCCGCCCGGCTGTCGCAAGTGTGGCAAGTGCCCCGTCTGTGTTGAGGCGGGGTTTTGCTGTTTGAAGTGATGTTCGAGGTGGTGGGGATGAAACGGCTGATCAAAAACGGTGTGTTGGTCGATGCGCAGGGTGAATATAGTCAGGATCTGCTGATCGAGCACGGGGTGATCCGCGCCCGTGCCGCCGATATCCAGCCCGATAGCGAAACCGAGCTGATCGATGCCAGCGGCTGCTATGTGATGCCGGGTGGCATCGATGTCCACACCCACTTCAACATCGATGTGGGGATTGGCCGCAGTTGCGATGACTTCTTCAGCGGTACCCGTGCCGCCGCCTGTGGTGGCACCACCACCATCGTCGACCACATGGGATTTGGCCCGGCGGGGTGCAATCTGCATCACCAGCTGGCCCGTTATCACGACTACGCCGCCGATCAGGCGGTGATCGACTACAGCTTTCATGGCGTGATCCAGCATGTGGATGACGCCATCCTTAATGAGATGGCCGCCATGGTGCAGGAGGAGGGGATCAGCAGCTTCAAGCTCTATCTCACCTACCAGTACAAGCTGGGGGACCATGACGTGCTGCGCGCCCTGGCCCGCCTCAAGGAGGTGGGGGCGCTTGCCACTGTCCATCCCGAGAACGATGCCGCCATCGCGGCGCGCCGGGCGGCACTGCTGGCCGCGGGTCACCATGAGCCCTGGTATCACCCGCAGAGCCGCCCGCTGGAGTGCGAGGCGGAGGCCATCGCCCGGATGATCAATCTGGCGGGGCTGGCGGGCAATGCGCCGCTCTATATCGTCCACCTCTCCAACGGACTGGGGCTGGAGTATCTGAAACTGGCGCGCCGTCAGGGTCAGCCGGTCTGGGTGGAGACCTGCCCGCAATATCTGCTTTTGGATGATTCCTGCTACTACTGGGAGAACGGGGTCGACTATCTGCTCAGCCCGCCGCTGCGCTCGCGCCGCGAGCAGGACAAGCTGTGGGTCGGTATCGCTGCGGGTGACATCGACACGGTGGCGACCGATCACTGCAACTTCTCCCACGCCCAGCGCATGACCCTCTCGGGGGGCGATTTCAGCCGCTGCCCCAATGGTTTGCCTGGGGTCGAAAACCGGATGCTGCTGCTGTTTTCCCACGGGGTACTAGGCGGGCGCATCTCGCCGTCGCGCTTCGTGGCACTCACCAGCGCCAACCCGGCGCGCCTGTTTGGCCTCTGGCCGCGCAAGGGCAACCTGCAAGCGGGGTCTGATGCCGATCTGGTGATCATGGATCCCCGCGGTGACACCCTGATTTCTCACCCACTGCTGCATGACAACGGCGACTACAGCCCCTACGAGGGGATGCATTGCCCCGGCCGGATCAGGATGACCCTCAGTCGTGGCGAGATAGTCGCTCGCGACGGCGAGTTTCTGGGGCGGCGTGGTCATGGTCGGTTTTTGGCCAGAGCGCCCTTTGATCCGGCGTTGGCTCCGGATCTGCACTCGCCTTGCCCCGCGGTGTCAGGCTGACAATCCGTTCGAAACAGACAGAGCAGCAAGGTTATGTGAACAACGAAAGGTGGGCCGGTATTGCGCCGGCTTGTCCCATCACTGGAGATAACAAGATGAAACAGAGAATCGTACTGGCCCTTGGTGGCAATGCGCTGGGCAACAACCTGCCCGAGCAGATGAAGGCGGTGCAGAGCACGGCGCACACTATCGCCGACCTGATCGCCCAGGGGCACGAGGTGGTGGTGACCCACGGCAACGGGCCGCAGGTGGGGATGATTCAGCAGGCGTTCGAGGTGGCGGCTCGCCACGAGCCCAAATCCCCCCATCTGCCCATGTCGGTCTGCGTGGCCCTGAGTCAGGGTTATATCGGTTATGACCTGCAAAATGCCCTGCGTGAAGCCCTGCTGGAACGCGGCATCCACAAGCCGGTTGCCACTCTGGTGACCCAGGTTGAGGTGGATAAAAACGATCCCGCCTTCCTTGACCCGAGCAAGCCCATCGGCGGCTTCTTCAGCAAGGAGGAGGCCGAGGCGCTGATGGCCAAGGGCGAGCGGCTCAAAGAGGATGCCGGCCGTGGCTATCGCAGAGTGGTCGCATCTCCCAAACCCGTAGATATCATCGAGAAAGAGACCGTCTCTGCCATGCTGGCCGCCGGTCAGGTGGTGATCACCGTCGGTGGCGGCGGCATTCCGGTGCTGCGGGAGGGCAATCACCTGCGCGGTGCCAGTGCGGTGATCGACAAGGATTGGGCCAGTGCCAAGCTGGCGGAGCTTATCGACGCCGACATGCTGATCATCCTCACCGCGGTGGAGAAGGTTGCCATCAACTTCGGCAAGCCCGATGTGCAGTGGCTCGATCAGCTGAGCGTGGCCGATGCCAACAGCTTTATCGCCCAAGGGCAGTTTGCCAAAGGATCCATGTTGCCCAAGGTGGAGGCTGCGCTCTCGTTTGCCACATCTCTGCCGGGGCGAAAATCTCTCATCACCCTGCTGGAAAAGGCAGCCGAGGGGATCGCTGGCAAGACCGGTACCGTGATCAGCCTGTAGCGTGCAACGCGATGACGGGGTGATAGACAGGGGGCCTTGGCCCCCTGATGTTTTTGGCTCGGGCGCTACTGTGGCTGAGGTCGATTTCCCATAGATCGTGGGCAGCCCGCCAGCACAGGGGTAAGATAGCCACCCCGATAAGGGTTGGCCCATCGGAACAAAAGGCGAAAGGCAGAGCTATGCGTGGTGAGAGATGAGCGGAAAGATCAATATGGCGGCGCTGGTGGGATTGATCCTGCTCACCGCCATCTGGAGTTACAGCTGGATCGTGATGAAGCAGGTGATGCTCTACGCGGGGGCCTTCGAGTTCACCGCCCTGCGCTGCCTGTGCGGATCTCTGGTTCTGCTGCTGGTATTGGCGCTGCGCGGGCGCCGTTATCTCAAACCCACCCCGTTTCGCTATACCCTCGCCATCGCCCTGTTCCAGACCTGCGGCATGGTGGGGTTGGCCCAGTGGGCGCTGATCAGCGGCGGGGCGGGCAAGGTGGCCATTTTGAGTTACACCATGCCGTTCTGGGTGGTGATCTTCGCGGCGCTCTTTCTCGGCGAGCGGATGCGCAAGCTCCACTATCTGGCAGTCGGGGTAGCGGCCGGCGGGCTGCTCTTGGTGATCGAGCCCTGGCAACTGCATCTGGATTCCATGAAGAGCGCGCTGCTGGGGATTGCCTCCGGCATCTGCTGGGGGATCAGCGCCATCATCGCCAAGCGGATGTATGCCCGCCACCCCGGGGTGGATCTGATGTCCCTCACCACCTGGCAGATGATCTACGCAACCGTAGTGATGGCGCTGGTGGCGGTGCTGGTGCCGGAGCGCCCCATCGACTGGCAGCCCTACGTGATGGGGGCGCTGGCCTATAGCGCTATTTTTGCCACCGCCATCGCCTGGAGTCTCTGGTTGTTTGTGCTGAAAAAACTGCCAGCGGGTATCGCCAGCCTCAGCACTCTGGCGGTGCCGGTGACCGGCGTGCTGCTCTCCTGGTGGCTGCTCGGGGAAAACCCGGGGCCGGTGGAGGGGAGCGGTATCGCCCTTATCGTGCTGGCATTGTTGGTGATCAGTCGCAAGGGCAACCGCTCCGTGGTGTCGGTCGCAGGAGAGACCCGCATCAAACACGGTTGAGCCGATTGCTGGCAACGAAATAAAAGGGCCCGCCATCATGGCGGGCCCTTTTGGTTTTAAGAACACTCTATTATCGGCGCTGGGCTAGATGCATCATGGCTTCCAGCACGGCGCCGCCGATGGCGCGTGCCTTGTCCGATACCGTAGTGGCGTCGGCCCGCTCGCCTCTGGGGTCGATGTCACCGATCTTGAAGCCGACGGTCACCTCGATGTCATCGCTGAGCAATCCCCGTACCATGCCGGAGAGCGGCGCGATAATGGGGGTGTCACCTACATGGGCGATCACATCTCCCTCCTGCACCAGATCACCGAGCTTGATAATGCTCTTCATCACCCCGGCGACAGGGGCGCGCACCACCCGGCGGGCGGAGTGCCCCTCGATCACCCCGGGAATGCCGGTATTGGGCTGGGCAGGGCCCTGATAGATGACCCGGCCCAGATGATGACCGCGGTTGGTCTCAATGACCGCATCGCAGTCGCGCCCGGCCTCAAACCCCGGGCCAAGGGCCACCGTAATGGGGGCCATCTCCTTGTGGGTGCCGAGATTCTGCTTGGCGAGGATGGCATCCACCAGATAGCGGGGCTTGAGCTCGGCGAGGGTGGCACAGTCAGGGTCAACCAGTAGCGGAATGACGCCCCGATCCAGCTGCTCGAACGCCTGTTCGACGCTCTCGACCCGCTTGGCTCGCACTCCCTCGACCCTTGTTTCGCCGTCGAACATCCCCTGAGCGAAGGCGACGGTGCGGCGGATCACCGTGGGCTTGTCGAGATCCAGCATCACCACCTTGAAGCCTGCATTGTGCAGGCGCAGCGCCACCCCGGTGGCGATATCGCCGGAGCCGCGCATCACCACCAGCTGATCCCGCTTGAGGCGAACATCGTCCTGCATCAGCCCACCCGCTTTGCCGTTTTTCACCTGCAGCAGCTCGGCGAGGATACTGATGGCGATCTCCTCGGGGGTTTCGGCTCCGATGTTGTAACCGATGGGGGCGTGCAACTGCTGCAGTTGCTCTTGGCTCACCCCTTGCTGGCGCAGCGCCTGGGTGAAGGTCTGCACCTTGCGCTTGCTGGCGAGCAGTCCCAGATAGGCGAGGGGACGGCTGATGAGCCGATCCAGCGCCTCCTTGTCTTGATGGTTGGTGGCAATGATGACGAAGTTGGCGGGCTCGATGGCCAGTTTCTCGATCACCGCACTGATGGTATCGGCCTGCACCAGATGGGTACCGGCCGGGAAGAGGTCAGGGTTGAGGCTCCCCTCGAAGCAATCCCCTACATGGACATCAAAGCCGAGCGGCGCCGCAGCACGGGCCACAGCCCGGTTGACGTGGCCGGCACCAATGAGCACCAGCCGTGGTCGCAGACCATAGACATCGATATAGACCGACATGGCACCACCGCAATCCGATCCGACCGCATGCTCACCGTTGCGTGCCATCCGGCCGTGGAAGATGCGCGGCTTGCGCTCGGCAATCGCGGCCATCGCTTCCTCGATCACCAGCCGCTCGATCATGCCGCCGCCGATGGTGCCGAGGATCTGGCCATCGGCCATCACCAGCATCTGGGCCTGATGGCGGGGGGTGGAGCCACGGCTCTCGATGATCTGGGCAATGGCAAACGGCGTGTTCTCCTGTTCCAGTCGGGCTGCGTGTGCAAAAAGATTCATAAGGTACCTCTTCTTATCCTTAAACCATCATGGGCGAGGCGGCTGTGCCTCATCCTGAGCGAAGTAACCGAGTGCGAGGCGAATGGGCTGTGGCTCGCGAACCGCCCCCTGCCAGATGGCGTGGATCTCGGGGTGGCGGCTATGCAGCTTTATCAATTCATCGAGCCACGACGCCTCATTTTGATAATCCCCATTGATAAACCAGATCCGGCGCGCCCTGGCCGGGGTGCCCTTGAACAGCCCCTCGGGGTGGGAGAGCAGCTGGTGAAACAGGGCCCAGTCGAGCGGGTCACCGGCCTCTATCCCGCACAGGGCCTGAAGCTCTGCCCAGCGGTGGATCTGCTGCGGGTCGGCCTTGGCCCCCACCATGGCGCCGCCTGTCAGGGCGATCACCCAATCACTGCTCTGGGGAATGCAAGGTTCGTGCAAAGCGGGTACTTTCAATAACTTGTGATTGGCGCCATCCGCTTCGACCAGGATAAGATCGAAGCGCTGCTGCCCCTTGATGAGATCAATCTGCTGGGGCGTGGGGCCCGCCACCTTTCCGGTGCGCTCGTCGAGATGGCTGAACAGGGCAACCAGGGTCGGCTCATCGGGCAGTTGCTGACAGCGGGTCAGCTGGCGGACGGGATCGGCTTCCAGGATCAATTCCCGATAGTGTGACGGGGCAGGCAGAAACATCCGGGTGGTGGTGGTAATTAGCACCCTTTTACCCTGTTGATAAAAATATTCCGCCAGCCAGGACAGGGTGCTGGTTTTTCCACCGGCGCCGCAAAGGCTAATTAGCGTGGTATGGTTGTCACTATTTTCAAGCAGTGGATTTAAAAGCGAACCAATATCCGGAAACGCGTGAATAACAGAGTGTGGCAAGGACATGACAATGACCGAAATAAATAGCGAGGTGAATGAAAAGGTGCAGGCTCGGGGGCGTGAACAGTGTGACTGTATAATTACCGCAGCAGGTTTGTCATCCCGCATGGGGGCATGGAAAATGATGCTACCTTATGGCTCGGGGACAATTCTTGATGCAAGTCTCAAAAATGCCCTGGCCTTCTGCTCCCGGATTATTTTGGTCGTGGGTCATCGCGGGGCCGAACTCGCTGCCTGTTATGGGAATCGCCCCGACATTCTCATCGTCCATAACCCTGACTATGAGTTGGGGCTGGGCAGTTCCATCCGCTGCGCTCTGGCGGCCAGCAATGCTGACTACCTCTTTATCAGCCACGGGGATCTTCCCTGTATCCCGTGCGAGGTCTATCAGCAGTTGTGGCAGGCGCGCGGAGAGCTCGCCCTGTTCCCGAGCTTTGAGGGGGAGACGGGTCATCCGGTCTTGCTGCCAAAATCCCTCGCAAGGGAGCTGGCTGCCGCGCCGGCACAGGGTTCGGTGCGCCGCTGGTTGCTGCAACGTCCCCATCGCACCATACCGGTCGAGAGTCCTGCCATCCTCTTTGATATCGATACCCCCGAGCGCTATCAGGCGCTGATCCGTGGCGAACTGGAGCTGCGTTCTGCCGACGAGCTTACGACCGAGCAGGGCTGAGTCGCATCGTTGGGGCCCAGCTCCCTTTGCGTGCAATGGCAGCCAGCGGGGCGGTAACGCCGAGTCATCTCGCAGCCTTCGGATAAACCGAAATAACGACGACTGCCTTTTATATGGCAGTGACTTTTAAGCCAGCCCCGACCATATTGGCCGGGGCTGGCTTGCGATAATGCTGGATGATTTTCACCCTATCAAAGTGATATTTATCGCTGCCGATTTGATACTTCTCTTTTTTCTCTGGCATTGCCTTGAATAAAATTTCAAGTGATTGATAACCACTCTCATCAATCATGATGGCGGCATGCCAAACACCCTTCATTAATTCGAGCCATCTCACGCTTTTACCCTAAAAAATAGTTTTGCCGATGGAGTGGCCTGATAGTTGCTCCTCTCCTTGCCAAGGGGTAATGCCCGTGCGGGATACCCCATTTATTCATGCTGCCAATGGGCAGAACAGCTGCAAGGAGATAGCTATGGGCGATATTATGCGACCCGTTCCCTTCAAGAACCTGCTGACCCGTATTTTTGCGGAATATAAAGAGAGTCAGAGCATTTTCGGTATTCCCGCCGCACAATTTTATCGCAAGCAGGACGAGCGCAAGATCAAGGTGTTCGGTGAAACCTGCGAGACTCCCATTGGCCCGGCAGCCGGCCCCCATACCCAATTGGCCCAGAACATCGTCACCTCCTGGCTGACCGGCGGGCGCTTTATCGAGCTCAAGACGGTGCAGATCCTGGACCGTCTCGAACTGGAAAAGCCCTGCATCGATGCCGAAGACGAGTGCTTCAACACCGAGTGGTCTACCGAGTTCACCCTGCCCAAGGCGTTTGACGAGTATCTGAAAGCCTGGTTTGCCCTCTACCTGCTGGAAGAGGTGTTCGATCCCCGTCTCGACGGAGAGGCCAAGTCCTTCATCTTCAACATGAGCGTGGGTTACAACCTCGATGGCATCAAACAGCCATCGATGCAGCAGTTTATCCACAGCCTGATGGATGCAAGCCAAAGTCCGAAATTTGCCGAGTACCAGCAGGTGTTGCGCGAGCTGGTGGCCGACGAGCAGTTTATCGCCGAGCTGGGGCTGGGAGCGCGCCGCGATCGTCTGCAACAGCTGGTGGATCGCATCCCGGCCGAGCTGGTGCACGGTGTCACCCTCTCCACCATGCACGGCTGCCCGCCGAACGAGATCGAGGCCATCTGCCGCTACATGCTGGAAGAGAAGGGACTCAACACCTTCGTCAAACTGAACCCGACCCTGCTGGGCTACCCGCGGGTGCGCGAGATCCTCGACACTTGCGGCTTTGATTACATTGGTCTGAGCGAAGAGTCGTTCGATCACGACCTAAAGCAGGATCAGGCCAAGGCGATGCTGACCCGCCTGCTGGCGCTGGGGGCCGAGAAGGGGCTCACCTTTGGGGTGAAACTCACCAACACCCTGGGCACTATCAACCGCAAGGGGGCGCTGCCGGGTGATGAGATGTATATGTCCGGCCGGGCACTGTTCCCGCTCTCCATCAACGTGGCCGCAGTGCTGTCACGCGCCTTCGATGGCAAGCTGCCCATCTCCTACTCGGGTGGTGCCAGCAAGTTCAACATCGCCGAGATCTTCGAGACCGGTATTCGTCCCATCACCATGGCCACCGACCTGCTGAAACCGGGTGGTTACCTGCGCCAGATCGAGTGCCTCAAAGAGATCGACGCCTCCGATAGTTGGGGCATGAGTCAGGTGGATGTGGCGAAGTTGGAAGCACTTGCCGCCAAGGCCCTCACCATGGATTACACCCAGAAGGAGTGGAAGTCCGACGATCGTATCGAAGTGGGTGGCGGTCTGCCGATGACCGACTGCTACGTGGCGCCCTGTGTCACCGCCTGCGCCGTGCATCAGGATATCCCCGAGTACATTCGTCTGATGGGCGAGGGGGAGTATGTGGCAGCCCTTGAGCTGATCTATCAGCGCAACGCCTTGCCCGCCATCACCGGCCATATCTGCGATCACCAGTGTCAGTACAACTGCACCCGTCTCGACTACGACAGCCCGCTCAATATCCGCGAGCTGAAAAAAGTAGCGCTGGAGCGCGGCTGGGAAGGGTACAAGGCGCGCTGGCACAAACCGGCAGGCAGCGGTGACAAGCACCCGGTTGCGGTTATTGGTGCTGGTCCGGCAGGTCTCTCTGCTGGCTACTTCCTGGCCCGTGCCGGCCACCCGGTCACCGTGTTCGAGCGCGAAGCGGATGCCGGTGGCGTGGTCAAACACATCATCCCCGAGTTCCGCATTCCGGCCGAGCTTATCCAGCACGATATCGACTTTGTCGCCGCCCACGGGGTCAAGTTCGAGTTTGGCTGCGATCCGGCGCTCACCGTCGACAAGCTGCACGCCCAGGGCTTTACCTATGTATTCGTCGGCATCGGCGCCGACAAGAATGGCGGCATGCGCCTCGAGGGGGGGCACGAGCGGATTTACAAATCCTTCAACTTCCTGCGCAGCTTCAATCAGGGCAAACCGCTGCCGCTGGGCCGCCATGTGGCGGTGATCGGTGCCGGTAACACCGCCATGGACTGTGCCCGCGCCGCCCTCAAGGTGCCGGGTGTCAGCGATGTGACCGTGATCTACCGTCGCAGCGAGAAAGAGATGCCCGCCTATCGCGAGGAGTATCTGGAAGCGGTGGAGGATGGGGTGCGTTTTTGCTTCCTCACCAATCCGGAGCGCTTTGACAAAGATGGCAAGCTCACCGTGCGGATGATGGCGCTGGGGGATCCTGACGAGCAGGGCCGCCGCCGTCCTGTGCCCACCGAGCAGACCGAAGTGATGCAGATGGATGCGCTGATCACCGCCATCGGCGAGCAGCCTGACTGCGAGGTGCTCAAAGCGATGGGCATTCCTCTTGGCAGCGATGGCTGGCCCGAGGTGGATGGCCAGACTGGCGAAACCAGCCGTCGCAACGTCTTCCTTATCGGTGACGTGCAGAGCGGCCCATCCTCCATCGTCGGTGCCATCGGTGGTGCCCGCCGCGCCGCGGATCTGGTGCTCTCTCGCGAGCATATAGCCAGCCAGCAGAGTGAAGTGACCATCCAGCCGTCGGGCAAGGATGAGATCTATCGCCGCAAGGGGAGCATCGCCGTCACCCTGGTCGACAAAAACGAGCGGGATGCCTTCGTGGCGCAAGAGGCGCACCGCTGCCTCGAGTGCAACTACCTCTGCAGCAAGTGCGTGGATGTCTGCCCCAACCGGGCCAACGTCGCCATCGCAGTCCCGGGCTTCAAAGACCAGTTCCAGACCCTGCACCTGGATGCCTACTGCAACGAATGTGGCAACTGCGCCCAGTTCTGCCCGTGGCAGGGCAAGCCCTATCAGGACAAGGTCACCATCTTCAGCCTGCCCGAGGACTTCGACAACAGCCGCAACCCCGGTTTCTATCTGGCTGACGGTGGCGAACTGCGGGTGCGTCAGGATGGCGAGACCTATCGCCTGACCATAGATGCCCAGAGCCGGATCAAGGATGTGCCAGCGGCCCTTGGCGACATGTGCCGGATCATCAGCCATGTCCACGCCCATCACCACTACCTGCTGGGGGCCGTCGAGGCCTGAGCGAATAACGAATAAGCGAAGGAGCAAACCATGTTTATTCTGAAGAACGTCACCGCCGTCCAGCTGGAGCCGACCCGGGTACTGGAAGGGGTGGATATCGCCATCGAAGGCACCCTTATCAAAGCGGTAGGGCCCAATCTGCGGGCCATCTACCCGGAGGCCAACTATCGGGAGATGGGCGGCAAGCTGGTGATGCCGGGCATCGTCTGTGCCCACAACCACTTCTACTCAGGCCTGTCGCGGGGGATCATGGCCAATATCGCCCCCTGCCCGGATTTTATCTCCACCCTGAAAAACCTCTGGTGGCGGCTCGATCGGGCGCTCGATGAAGAGTCCCTCTACTACAGCGGTCTCATCTGCTCGCTGGAGGCGATCAAGAGCGGCTGCAGCGCGGTGATCGACCACCACGCCTCGCCCAACTTCATCAAGGGCTCCCTGAACGTGCTGCGCAAAGGGTTTGTGGAAGCGGGCCTGCGCGGCATGACCTGCTTCGAGACCACGGATCGCAACGGCGGTCTCGCCGAGCTGCAGGCCGGGGTAGAGGAGAACATCCTGTTCGCCCAACAGATCGATGCGACCAAAGCCAAGGGGAACGAACCCTATCTGGTGGAGGCCCATATCGGTGCCCACGCCCCCTTCACCGTACCTGACGAGGGGCTGGCCATGCTGCGCGAAGCGGTGCAGGTCACCGGTCGCGGCCTGCATATCCATGTGGCGGAAGACCGCTACGACATGGCCCACGGCCACCACCACTATGGCAAGGAGCCCATCGCCCGGCTGGACGAGTTTGGCCTTATCGACAGCAAGTCGCTTGTCGCCCACGGTATCTACCTGAGCCCGGCCGACATCGAGCTGCTCAACAGCCGCGATGCCTTCCTGGTGCACAACGCCCGCTCCAACATGAACAACCACGTGGGCTACAACATGCACCTGCCGGAGTATCGCAATCTGGCGCTCGGTACCGATGGCATCGGCTCCGACATGCTCGAAGAGCTCAAGTTCGCCTACTTCAAGCACAAGGATGCCGGTGGCGCGCTGTGGCCCGACAGCTTTGCCCGCTTCCTGTGGAACGGCAACACCTTGCTGGAGCGTAACTTCGGCGCCAAATTTGGCCGCCTGGAGCCCGGCTACAAGGCCGACCTCACCATTTGCGACTACGACGCACCGACCCCGCTGGCGCCGCGCAACCTCGGGGGCCATCTCGCCTTTGGTATGGGATCGAACAGCGTCAACAGCGTGATGGTGGAGGGGCGCATGGTCTATCAGGATCGCGAGTTCGCCTTTGACGTCGCGCCCATTTACGAGCAGGCCAGCAAGGTGGCGAGCCGCCTGTGGCAACGGATGGATCAGCTGGCCTAAGGCCATCTTCCACAGTTTTGGACCGGATTGCCCGCCCTGTGGATCTCCCCGGCGGCGGGCAGCAAGAGTAAGGACGACACATGATTGAGCAATTCTTCCGACCCGAGCAACTGGGTCAGGCTTTGGAACTCAAGGCCAGCTTCGGCAACGACGCCGTCTACATGGGAGGCGGCAGCAAGCTTAACGCCGCCCCGACCCGCACCGACAAGAAGGTCGCTATCTCACTGGACAAGCTGGGACTGAACCAGATTGAGCAGCAGCACGGCCAGCTCCATATCGGCGCCACCGTCACCCTGCAGACCCTGAAAGAGGATCCCCGCACCCCGGCCGCCCTGTGCGACGCGCTGGGGTTTGTCTACTCCCGCCATCTGCGCAATCAGGCCACCATTGGCGGCGAACTTGCCTGCCAGCAGCAGGACTCCCCGCTGTTGCCGGTACTGCTGGTACTCGAAGCCGTGGTCGTGCTGGAGAACAACCTGCTGCAACCCATCGACGCCTATCTGGCGGGCCAGCGCAATGCCCTGGTGCTGGGGATTGTGTTGCCGGAGCCTGAACTGCGCTGCGCCACCCGCCGCATCAGCCGCAACGCCGATGGGCTGGCGGTGATGACCGCCGCGGTAGCCCTCGACAGCATTGGCGAGATGCGGGTGGCCGTCGCTGGCGTCACCCCGCAGCCGATGCGCCTGCGGGATCTGGAGCGCCGTGATCTGCACGATGCCGCGCTGGAGGCCGCCGTGAGCGAGCTGATTGCGCCCCGTGAGGACTTGGCGGGTAGCATAAGTTACAAGCGGTATATCACCGGTGTAGTGGTGGCGGATCTGCTGGTGGATTGCCAGCAGCAGGAGGTGCAAGCATGATGGAACTCAACTTTACCCTGAACGGTGCCCTGCGCACCGTCATCTGCAAGGCCGGTGACAATGCCCAACGGGTGCTGTTCAACCAGTGCCGGATGCACTCGGTGCGTAACAGTGACGACAGCTTCGGCTTTGCCGGTTCCGATGCCATCCTGTTCAATGGCAAGGTGATCAACGCCTCCCTGCTGATCGCCGCCCAGCTGGATGGATCAGAGGTGCGCACCGCCGAGTCGCTGGGCAGCTGGAACCAGCTCAGTCTGGTACAGCAGGCGATGGTGGATGTGGGGGTGGTGCAGTCCGGCTACAACGATCCGGCCGCCGCGCTCATCGTCACCGACCTGCTTGATCGCCATCCCGAGCCTACCCGTGATCAAATCGACGATGCCCTCTCGGGCCTGTTTCACCGCGATGGCGGTTATCAGCAGTTCTATCAGGCCATCGAGCTTGCCTGTTCACGGATGAAGGATCCCGATTACCTGTGCCAGATCGCCCCCGAGTTTCGCGACGATTTGCGCCATATCGGCAAGAGCTGCCCAAAAGTGGACGCCGCCAAGATGGTGCAGGCCAAGCCCTGTTATGTGGAGGATCGGGTTACTGAAGATGCGTTGATCATCAAGATGCTGCGCAGCCCCCATCCCCATGCGGTGATCACCAAACTCGATGTGAGCCGCGCCGAGGCGCTGCCGGGCGTCGTGCATGTCATCACCCACCTCAACTGCCCGGATGTGTTTTACACCCCGGGTGGTCAGAGTGCTCCCGAGCCGTCACCCCTCGATCGCCGCATGTTTGGCCGCAAGCTGCGTCACGTCGGTGATCGGGTCGCCGCCGTGGTGGCCGAGAGCGAAGCCATCGCATTGGCGGCCCTCAAACTCATCGAGGTCGAGTATCAGATGTTGCCAGCGGTCATGAACATCGATGAGGCGATGGCCCCCAATGCACCCCTGGTGCACGACGAGCCCATTGTCTATATGGCCGGGGCGCCTGCGGATCTCGAGCAGCAGAACGCCTGCTCGGTGCGCCGCGGCGACGAACACATGATCATCAACTTCCCCATCGGTTCCCGCCCGCACGAGAACCTGGCCGCCAGCGTCCATGGCCAGATCGGCGATGTAGCCAAGGGCTTTGCCGAGGCGGACGAGATTGTCGAGCGCACCTACGAATCAACCCAGGCCCAGCAGTGCCCGACCGAGCCGCACATCTGCTTCACCTACATGGATGGTGATCGTCTGGTCATTCACGCTTCCACCCAGGTGCCGTGGCACGTGCGCCGTCAGGTGGCGCGCATCGTCGGCATGAAGCAGCACCAAGTGCATGTGATCAAGGAGCGGGTAGGGGGCGGCTTTGGCTCCAAGCAGGATATCCTGCTGGAAGAGGTATGCGCCTGGGCCACGAAAGTCACCGGCCGTCCGGTCACCTTCCGCTATACCCGTGAAGAGGAGTTCATCAGCAACACCTCCCGCCACGTGGCCAAGGTGAAGGTCAAAATAGGGGCCAAAAAAGATGGCACTATTACCGCCATCGACATGGATTTTCGCGCCAACACCGGCCCTTACGGCAACCACTCATTGACGGTGCCGAGCAACGGCCCGGCGCTCTCCCTGCCGCTCTATCCGTGCGACAACGTGCGCTTTACCGTCAACACCTACTACAGCAACATCTGTCCGACCGGGGCCTATCAGGGTTATGGCGCGCCCAAGGGCAACTTCGCCCTGACCATGGCCATTGCCGAGCTTGCCGAGAAACTGGGGATCGATCAGCTCGACATGGTGGAGCACAACCGGGTGCATGAAGGGGACATCCTCAAGGTGCTGGGTGCCATCGGCGAGGGCAAGATGCCTACTTCGGTGCCCCATGCGGCCAGCTGCGCCCTCGAGCCCATCCTCAAACAGGGTCGCGAACTGATTGCCTGGGATAGCCCCAAACCCGCCGACGGGGATTGGCGCATCGGCCGTGGCGTCGCCATCATCATGCAAAAATCGGGGATCCCGGATATCGATCAGGCCAACTGCATGGTCAAGCTGGAATCTGACGGCACCTTTATCGTCCACTCCGGTGGCGCCGATATCGGTACCGGCCTCGATACCGTGGTCGCCAAGCTGACCGCCGAGGTGCTCGGTTGCCCGCTCAGCGATGTGCATGTGATCTCTGGCGATACCGACCATGCCCTGTTCGACAAGGGGGCCTACGCCTCGTCAGGTACCTGCTTCTCCGGCAACGCGGCCAAAAAGGCGGCCGAGAACCTCAAGGAGAAGATCCTGTTCCACGGCGCCGCCATGCTGGGCGAGCCGGTGGAGGATGTGGAGCTGGTTCATCCGGGCATAGTGCGCGGCAAGCAGGGGGAGGTGACCCTCGCCAAGCTGGCCCACAAGGCCGAGACCGGTACCGGCTTCGGTATCCTCGTGGGCACCGCCAGCTACATCACCTCTGAGCTTGCCTTCCCGTACGGGGCCAACTTCGCCGAGGTGGCGGTCAACGTCAGAACCGGCGAGATCCGGCTCGACAAGTTCTACGCCCTGCTCGACTGCGGCACCCCCATCAACCCGGAACTGGCGCTCGGCCAGATCTACGGGGCGACCATGCGGGCCATCGGCCACTCATTGACCGAGGAGATCTGCTACGACGGCAAGGGCATTCCGCTCACCCGGGATCTGAAGAGCTATGGCGCGCCCAAGATTGGCGACATTCCGCGCGACTTCCGGGCCTTCCTGGTACCGAGTGACGACAAGGTCGGCCCTTACGGCGCCAAGTCCATCTCGGAGATCGGGGTCAACGGCGCCGCGCCTGCCATCGCCACCGCCATCCACGACGCCTGTGGTGTCTGGTTGCGCAAGTGGCATTTCACGCCGGAGCAGATCCTGCGCGAGCTGGGCAAGCTGGAGCAAAAAGTGTCGGTATAACAAAAGAAAAGGTGAGGGGCGGGCGCCAGCTCGCCCCCAGCGCCTGACGGCGGAATGAGTACTCCGCCTACATTCTGTGTGATGGGACAAACATGATGTCTAAAACAACACGCAAGCACTCGGATCTCATTTACGAGCTGGAAGACAAACCCCCGTTTTATCAAACCCTGATGGGCGCAGTGACCCATCTGCTGGCCATTTTTGTTCCTATGGTAACCCCGGCGCTGATCGTCGGCGGCGCCCTGGGTCTCTCCACCGAGATCACCGCCTATCTGGTCTCCATGGCGATGATCGCCTCCGGTATCGGCACCTGGCTGCAGGTGAACCGTTATGGCCCCATCGGGTCTGGGCTGCTCTCCATCCAGTCGGTCAACTTCTCCTTCGTCACCGTGATGATCGCGCTCGGCGGCGCCATGAAAAAAGATGGCATCCATGAGGAGCTGATCGTCTCGACCCTGCTCGGGGTCTCCTTTGTCGGTGCCTTTCTGGTGATGGGCTCCTCCTTTGTGCTGCCCTACCTCAAGCGGGTGATCACCCCGACCGTGAGCGGGGTAGTGGTGCTGATGATTGGCCTGAGCCTTATCAAGGTGGGGATCATCGACTTTGGCGGCGGCTTCTCCGCCATGAGCAGCGGCACCTTTGGCAAATACGAGCACATCGGGCTGGGGCTCTTGGTGCTCTGCGTCATCGTCGCCTTCAACTGCAGCCGAAGTCCGCTGCTGCGGATGAGCGGGATCGCCATCGGTCTGATGGTGGGCTATGCGGTGGCCCTGATGCTCGGTATGGTAGATTTCTCCGCCCTTGAGGACCTGCCGCTTATTACGGTGCCGATCCCGTTCAAGTACGGTTTCTCCTTCGATTTTCACGCCTTTATGCTGGCGGGCACCATCTATCTGTTGAGCGTGCTGGAGGCGGTGGGGGATATCACCGCCACCGCCATGGTCTCCCACCGGGATATTCAGGGCCCCGAGTTTCAAAAACGGCTCTCCGGCGGTGTGCTGGCGGACGGTCTGGTATCGGTGATCGCCTCGGCCCTCGGCTCTTTGCCACTCACCACCTTTGCCCAGAACAACGGCGTCATCCAGATGACCGGGGTGGCGTCACGCCATGTGGGCAAGTTTATTGCCGTCATTTTGGTGCTGCTGGGGCTCTTCCCGGTGGTGGGGCGCTTCTTTACCACCATACCGTCACCTGTGATGGGTGGCGCCATGGTCATCATGTTCTCCATGATCGCCATCGCTGGTGGTCGCATCATCATCAGCCACGGTTTCGATCGGCGGGAGACCCTGATTGTCGCCACCTCGCTGGGTCTTGGGCTCGGGGTCTCCTATGACCCGAACGTCTTCAAGGTGCTGCCGGCGGGTATCTACATGCTGGTGGAGAACCCCATCTGCGCCGGCGGCATCACCGCCATCATCATGAATCTGGTGCTGCCGCAAAGCCGCAAGCGCAAGGCAGCCGTCAGGGATGCCGAGGCGGTGGAGGTGATCCAGCTGAGCGACAAGCCGGATGTGATCTTTACCGCCCGCAGTGCGGGCCAGCCATCGGCCAGCAAGGGTGAGGGTTCACCAGAGCCAGTACCCGGGGAGGCGGTGGCGCCACAGGTGGAACGGATCTGACGGTTAAACCGGCAAAAAACGTCAACAGAACAAGAAAAACAGGGAAACGGTTATGAAAAACGACAACTCTGTCAAAGCGGTACGCGGCAGCTTCTTCGATATCACCCGGGTGGTGGATCAGCCCGAGGAGATTGAGTCCAACGCCCGCCTTATCGAGGATGGTCTGCTGATCATTCGCAACGGCTGCATCGACTGGTTCGGTGAGTGGGAGGAGGGGAAAGATCGCATTCCGACCGAAGTGCGGGTGCGCGATTATCGCGGCAAGATGATAGTGCCGGGCTTTGTCGATACCCACATTCACTATCCCCAGAGCGAGATGGTAGGGGCCTATGGCGAGCAACTGCTGGAGTGGCTCAACCGCCACACCTTCCCCGCCGAGCGGCGCTACAACGATCTCGAATATGCCCGCGAGATGTCCACCTTCTTTATCAAGCAGCTGCTGCGCAACGGCACCACCACGGCGCTGGTGTTCGGCACCGTTCACCCCGAGTCGGTAGACGCCCTGTTCGAGGCGGCCAGCCGTATCAATATGCGGATGATCGCGGGCAAGGTGATGATGGATCGCAATGCGCCCGATTATCTGCTCGATACCGCCGAGAGCAGCTATGTGCAGAGTAAGCAGCTTATCGAGCGCTGGCACGGCAATGGTCGACTGCTCTATGCCATCACACCACGATTTGCACCTACTTCGACACCCGCGCAGCTGGCGATGGCACGGCGACTGCGCGAAGAGTTTCCCACCACCTATCTGCACACCCATCTGTGCGAGAACAAGGACGAGATCGCCTGGGTCAAATCCCTGTTCCCGGCGCACAAGGGCTATCTCGATGTCTATCACCAGCATGGGCTGACCGGCCACAACTGCGTGTTTGCCCACTGCGTCCATCTGGAAGAGCAGGAGTGGGATTGCTTGAAGGAGACCGGCTCCACCATCGCGTTTTGTCCCACCTCGAATCTTTATCTCGGCAGCGGCCTGTTCAAGCTGCACAAGGCGTGGCGCAAGCAGGTGAAGGTGGGGATGGGCACCGACATCGGCGCGGGCACCACCTTCAACATGCTGCAGACCCTCAACGAGGCCTACAAGGTGATGCAGTTGCAGGGCGAGCGGCTATCGGCCTATCAGGCCTTCTATCTGGCCACTCTGGGCGGCGCCCATTCGCTGGGGCTTGACGAGAAGATCGGCAGCTTTGCGGTGGGCAAGGAGGCGGACTTCGTGGTGCTCGACCCGGTCGCCACCCCGCTGCAGCAGCTGCGTTATGACAACTCCACAACCCTGCGGGACAAGCTCTTTGTGCTGTTGACCCTGGGGGATGACAGATCCATCTACCGCACCTATGTGGATGGCCAGCTGGTGCATGAACGGGGGTAGGGGCTGGAGTGGGCTGCCGCGGCGCAGCCCCGACGAATACGGCGGCTGGCGTGCCCCACAGGGGCGCCAGTCTTGCCGCACCACAGGGGATCTCCCCGCATAGAACGTGAAATGGCCCGGTTTTTTTGACCAGCAAGGCAAACGTTTGAGTCAAGGCTGCCTGCCCTGGTCTGTCTGTCGCATCCTCTGCCACCATCGCCTGTTTCTCATCAGGCTGGCGCTCGGCAGACCCGCAGATCCTGTCGCCATTTCGTCATGGAACATTCAGGCGCGTGTGAAGGAGTTGGGTATGACCCAAGCAAACAGCAGGACAAACAGCGTGGAACAGCTGGCCAATGATGACGCCAGCCAGAGCGCAGCAAAGCAACAGCCGCTCACGGCTCTTGATCGCTACTTTATGATCAGCGAGCGGGGCAGCAATGTCAGACAGGAGGTTCTGGCGGGCCTCACCACCTTCCTTGCCATGGTCTACTCGGTGATCGTGGTGCCGAGCATGCTCGGCAAGGCGGGTTTTCCTCCCGGCGCCGTGTTTGTCGCCACCTGTCTGGTGGCGGGGTTCGGTTCGCTCTTGATGGGGCTCTGGGCCAAGTTGCCGATGGCCATCGGCTGCGCTATTTCCCTCACAGCGTTTACCGCCTTCAGTCTGGTGCTGGGGCAGCAGATCCCCATTCCGGTGGCGCTGGGGGCGGTCTTCCTGATGGGGGTGCTGTTTACCGCTATCTCGGTGACCGGGGTGCGTAGCTGGATCCTCGACAACCTGCCGATGGGGATTGCCCACGGCACCGGCATCGGGATTGGTCTCTTCCTGCTGCTTATCGCCGCCAACGGGGTGGGGCTGGTGATCAAGAACCCGCTCGAGGGGCTGCCGGTGGCGCTGGGGGCCTTTACCTCGATGCCGGTCATTATGTCCCTGATCGGCCTTGCGGTGATCTTCGGGCTGGAGAAGCTGAGAGTACCGGGGGGGATCCTGCTGGTGATCATCGCCATCTCCATCTTCGGCCTTATCTTCGATCCGGCGGTGAAGTATCAGGGATTGTTCGCCCTGCCGAGCCTCTCGGACGATCAGGGCAAGTCCCTCATCTTCAGTCTGGATATCATGGGGGCCCTCTCGCCGCTGGTGTTGCCCAGCGTGCTGGCGCTGGTGATGACGGCGGTATTCGATGCCACCGGTACCATCCGCGCCGTGGCGGGGCAGGCCAACCTGCTCGATAAGGATGGTCACATCATCAACAGCGGCAAGGCGCTCAGTGCCGACTCGGTCAGCAGCATCTTCTCCAGTCTGGTGGGGGCGGCCCCCGCTGCCGTCTATATCGAATCGGCGGCGGGCACGGCGGCGGGAGGCAAAACCGGCCTGACCGCGACCGTGGTCGGCGGCCTGTTCCTGCTGATGCTGTTCCTCTCGCCGCTCTCCTATCTTGTGCCCGCCTATGCCACTGCTCCGGCCCTGATGTATGTGGGGCTCTTGATGCTGAGCAACGTCACCAAGCTCGATTTCGATGACTTTGTCGGGGCCATGTCCGGGTTGGTGTGCGCCGTCTTTATCGTGCTCACCTGCAACATCGTCACCGGCATCATGCTTGGCTTCAGCTCGCTGGTGATCGGCCGCATCTGCTCGAAGGAGTGGCACAAGCTCAACGTCGGCACCGTGGTCATCGCCCTGGCGCTGGTGCTCTTTTATGCTGGAGGGTGGGCTATTTAGGGATAACCCTCCCGTTTGGGGTCGCTCTGGCGGCCCCATTTTTATGTCTGCTATTTTATCCCTGCGTTGATCAGCCTGCCTTGGCTGGCTATCACGCCTCGGCCGTCTCCGCAGTTGGGGGATTCATCGCGATACCATTTTGATAAATCCCTCTACCAGATTGATAGGCTTCCACCCTTGCTCTCCTCGCTTTGCCGTTTTTTTCACCGCCGACGGGCCCCGTTTGCTCAGGGGCTGCCCTTGGCTTGTCGCTGCGAGCCAACAAAAGCAGGCTAGATGGGATCCCCTTCACACTTCTCCCCATTCTCCTGACGATGGCGGGAAACAGGCGCATATCTTGCTGTTTTTTATGCCGGTTCCAGATTTTTCCCTTCGAAAAAAGGACTTGCATATGTCCATAGGATTACCGCTCAAGCGGGTGGATGCCGAGGCCAAGGTGACCGGCAGCGCTCGCTATACCGATGACAACATCATGCTCGGGATGCGCCACGCCAAGTACGTGCGAAGCAATATTGCCCACGGCAAGGTGCTTGCCATCGATGCGACCGAAGCGCTGGCCCTGCACGGGGTCGAAGCCGTGTTTACCCATGAAGATGTCCCCACCACCTGTTTTCGCACCGCCGGTCACGCCTGGTCTCTCGATGAGGCGAAACGGGATGTGAAAGACCGCCGTCTGCTCACCGACCATGTACGCCACTTTGGCGATGGGGTCGCCATAGTCGTGGCGCGCGATCCGCTGGTCGCCGAAAAAGCGGCCGCGCTGGTCAAGGTGACTTACGAGCCGCTGCCAGTGATGACGGATGCCGAAAGTGCCCTTGCCGACGGAGCCTATCCCATCCACCCGAGCGGCAATCTGCTGCGCCAAAGCCAGCTTCGCGCCAATGACCCGGAGCAGGCCATTGCCTCCGCTGACCTGCAATTTCAGGCGCACTACCGGACGCCGGTGGTGCAGCACTGCCATCTGGAGACGGTGACCTGCTACGCCTACATGGATCAACCGGACCACATCATAGTGGTCAGTAGCACCCAGATCCCCCAGATAGTGCGCAGCCGGGTCGCCAAATCTCTCGGCCTGCCCTGGTCGAGCGTGCGGGTGATCAAGCCCTATATGGGCGGCGGCTTTGGCAACAAGCAGGATGTGCTGGAAGAGCCGATGGCGGCGTTTTTGAGCTACAAACTTGGCGGCGTGCCGGTCAAGGTGACCTTGAGCCGGGAGGAGTGCTTCTTTGCCTCCCGCACCCGCCACGGTTTTGCCATCGATGGCAAGATGGGCCTCAACCGCGACGGCACCCTCAAGGGCTATCAGCTCGACGTGCTCTCCAACACCGGCGGCTATGCCTCTCACGGCCACTCCATCGCCAGCGCCGGGGGCAACAAGATCAGCTACCTCTATCCGCGTAGCGCCTTCGGTTATGACGCCAAAACCTTCTACAGCAACCTGCCCACCGCCGGTGCCATGCGCGGTTACGGTGCGCCGCAGGTGATTTTTGCCCTCGAATGCATGCTGGATGATGCCTGCGCCGAGTTGGGCCTGGATCCGCTCGATGTGCGGATCGCCAACGGGGCGCGGGAAGGGGATGTCAATCAGGTCAACCAGAAGACCATCTACAGCGCCGGGTTGCCGGACTGCCTGCTGCGTGGTCGCGAGATGTTCGAGTGGGATCGACTCAAGGCCGAGTGTCTGGGGCAGGATCCTGCCAGCCGGGTGCGGCGCGGCATCGGGGTAGCGTGCTTTAGCTACGGCTCCAACACCTATCCGGTGGGGGTCGAAATTGCCGGTGCCCGCATGCTGCTCAATCAGGATGGCACCGTCAATCTGCAGATCGGTGCCACCGAGATAGGGCAGGGGTCGGACACCGTCTTTGCCCAG
Organism: Aeromonas sp. s13; assembly: GCF_040907905.1. Lineage (NCBI taxonomy): Bacteria > Pseudomonadati > Pseudomonadota > Gammaproteobacteria > Aeromonadales > Aeromonadaceae > Aeromonas > Aeromonas sp. s13. Next base: position 82,512 of record NZ_JBFOCS010000035.1, read on the forward strand.
ATGGCGGCCCAGACGTTGGGCATTCCGTTTGAGCAGATCCGGGTCATCTCGACTCAGGATACCGACATCACCGCCTATGATCCGGGCTCGTTCGCCTCGCGCCAGAGTTATGTGGCAGCCCCAGCCATCCATCAGGCGGCGCTGCAGTTGCGGGCCCGTATCCTCTCACTGGCGGCCCGGCTCTGCCATCAGGATGTAGGGTCGCTGACCCTGATCGACGGCTACGTGGTGCTGGCCGGTGCGCCGGACAAGGTACTGATCAGCGTGGCCGAGGTGTCGGTCAACGCCTACTACCACCTCACTATCGGCGGCCAGATCACCTCCGAGGTCTCCCACAAGACCACCACCAACCCGCCCAGTTTCGGCTGTACCTTTGTCGATCTCAGCGTCGATATCGATCTCTGCAAGGTAACCATCAATCGCATCATCAACCTGCACGATGCAGGCAAGATCCTCAATCCGCAGCTGGCGGAGGGACAGGTGCACGGCGGCATGGGGATGGGGATCGGCTGGTCGCTGTTCGAGGAGATGATCATCGACGCCAAGACTGGCGTGGTACGCAACCCCAACCTGCTCGACTACAAGTTCCCCACCATGCTGGATTTGCCAGAGCTTGAGTGCGACTTCGTGCAGACCTATGAGCCCCAATCGGTCTATGGCCACAAATCCCTGGGGGAACCGCCGATCATTTCGCCGGGCCCGGCCATCCGTAACGCCATTCGCATGGCGACCGGGGTGGCCATCAACGAGCTGCCCATCACCCCCAAAACCCTGTTCCGGGAGTTTGTCGCGGCGGGTTTGATTGGCGAGGGATCAGGGGAGGAGCAACACCATGTTTGATATTGCCCGTTACTACAAGGCGCACAGCGTGGCCGAGGCGGTTGCTCTGCGCCAGGCCGACCCCGAGGCGCGCCTCTTGGCCGGTGGCACCGATGTGATGATCCAGCTCCATCACCTCAACGCCGCCTATCGTCATATCGTCGATATTCACGACTTGCCCGAACTCAAAGGGGTGTGCGAGCTGGCTGACGGTTCTATCCGCATCGGCTCTGGCACCACCTTTACCGAGATCATCGAAAACGAGCTGGTGCAGCGCCGCCTGCCGATGCTGGCCGAGGCGGCCGCCACCATCGCCGGCCCGCAGATCCGCAACGTCGCCACCTATGGCGGCAATATTTGCAACGGCGCCACCAGTGCTGACTCGGCGGCGCCTACCGTGGCGCTGGAAGCGGAGCTGGAAATTGCCGGGCCCAATGGTACGCGCCGCATCCCCATCGCCGGTTTTCACACCGGCCCCGGCAAGGTTGCGCTGCAACCGGCGGAGATCCTGGTGGCGTTTCATTTCGCCCCGGATACTCACCCCCAGGTGGGCTCCCACTACTTCAAATACGCCATGCGCGATGCCATGGATATCGCCACCATCGGCTGCGCCGCCTACTGCCAGATTGAGGATGGTCACTTCAAGAATTTGCGGCTGGCCTACGGGGTGGCGGCACCGACACCGGTGCGCACGCCCCACGCGGAAGCTGCGGCCGAGGGGCAACCCCTGACTCGCGCCACACTGGCCGCCATTGCTGAGGCGGTGGTGGCCGATGTGGCGCCACGATCCTCCTGGCGGGCGGAGAAAGAGTTTCGCCTGCACCTTATCAAAACCCTGGCGCAGCGGGTGGTCGCCTGCGCAGTCGAACGTGCCGGAGGCAAGATCCTATGATGCAATCGCAAAGCTGTCCCGCCGTGGAGATCCAGTGCGAGATCAACGGCAAGCCTTACTCCTATGCAGTGCCGCCCACCATGTCGCTGCTCCACTTCCTGCGCGGACAGGGGCTCATCAGTGTGAAAGAGGGGTGCAGTGTCGGTGAGTGCGGCGCCTGTACCGTGCGGGTTAATGGCACGGCTATCGACAGCTGCCTCTATCTGGCGGTGTGGGCCGATGGCAAATCCATTCGCACCGTGGAGGGAGAGCGCAAAGGTAACGAACTCTCCGATGTGCAGCAGGCCTTTATCGACGAGGGGGCGGTGCAGTGCGGTTTTTGCACCCCGGGCCTCGTGATGGCGAGCGCCGCCCTGCTCGACAAGACCGAGCGCCGTCCTCTGACCGATGCGGAGATCCGCCGCGGGCTGTCGGGCAACCTCTGCCGTTGTACCGGTTATCAGAACGTGGTGCGGGCGGTGAAGAAGTGCTGCAAAGGGTGATAGTTCGGGTGCCGTGAGTGGTGCGTGCTGTTGTGTGAGAAAGGAAACAAGCCGCCCAAAAACACAGACCCGCCTCGAAAGAGGCGGGCCTGCTGCTGAGTGGGGTCAGGAGACATCACACTTTTGGCTGGTCGATCACCAATTTGCCATCCTTGACCGGAATGGTGGCGCCGGGTGCTTGCTTCATGCGGGTCACCCCCTCCTGACCTGCGAGGCGATAGGTCACGTCATAACCAATGGTATTGACGTTCGTATCCTGCACGGTTTTGCAGCGCTGCTCGGTGGTGGTGTAGGTATCGCCGGCCTGCATATTGCCCTGCACCTGATTACCGGCATAGCCACCCGCGACCGCCCCGGCTGCGGTGGCCACCTTCTTGCCGCTGCCACCGCCAAACTGGTGGCCGACCACGCCCCCCAGCGCCGCGCCAACCACGGTGCCGAGGATCTTGTGCTCATCCTGTACCGGCTTGCGATGGGTCACGGTGACGTTGCGACACTCCTGTCGGGGAGTCTTGATGGTCTCGGTGATCGGCTTGCTGGCGATCACCTCGGCAAAGGTGGGCTGGGGTGTAAAGAGGGAGCCGCTGGCCGCCGCCGAGAGTGCCAGGGCCGAGGCGATGCCAATACCGATACCTGCCATCATGGATCTGTTCATCTTGTTGTTCTCCTGCATACCCATACGGGCTCTTCCAATCTGGCGCCATCTTGTCACAACCGGCTGGCCGGACAAGGCGAGGGGGATGGGTCTGCGACAGGCGCTGGCAAGGTCAAAAAATAGCCACCATGAAAAAGTGTCTGACTTTGGCGACAACGGACTAAAAGTGACCAGTTTCCGGCGCATGGCGGGCTTTGCCTGTGTGATAAGGAGCAATTCGAGTCGCAATTTGCAAGGCGGGCGGTGAGCAGAATGCCAGAGTGGCAAAGTGCTGACGGGGGCAGGTCAAGGGAGGCCTTGAGCAAGGGCTCTGTTCGTTGAGATGGCCACGCAAGTGGTTGATAAATGGCTCCAGCTCCATCGGATGTTAGCCGATAAGAGATCACGGCAAGCATTTTGCTTTGATTGGGTGAAGCAGAGGGTGAACGGGTCGGCAGACAACGGCGTAAGACCGAAATAAAGATGTTCACCCGAGATCACCGGATCAACGAGGGGGAGATATGTCAATGTTACCCAGCTGGATCAACCCGGCCATTCAGGCCAACATCATCACGGTGCAGCAGGCCGAGCGTCTGCTCTCATCCCTCTACCAACCCCTGGCCGAGCAGGGAGAGGAGCTTCCCGCCGATATCGCCGACATCAGCCTTAAACTCTACTGCTTCCGCCAGCAGGGGCGGGTACGCCACTAACGATGATTGAGGTAAAGCCTTCGCCATTGGCGGGGGCTCGCTTGCCCGAACTCGCACCGAATACCTTTTCCGCTCTTCCTCTAAGACGTTTTGCTAATACCTGCCGCTGCAGGCTCGCTGTTAGGCTGTCATCCCCATAAGAGACCAGTGACGGGCAGGATGCCCATGTCGCTTGCTGATCTCTGAATCATCCCGAAACTGCCCGTTTTGTGCCACTTGTGAGGAAGGAATCCGATGACAGTGCAGAACATCTATGAGCGCGACCTTGCCAAAACTGCTGCCAATTTTGAGGCCCTGACCCCCATCAGCTTTCTGGGGCGGGCGGAGCGGGTCTATCCCGACTATCCGGCGCTGATCCATGGCTCGCTGCGCCAGAGCTGGGGCGAGACCGCCCGCCGTTGCCGCCAGTTGGCCTCGGCCCTGCGGCTTCACGACATCGGGGAGGGGGATACCGTCTCCATCGTTGCGCCCAATATCCCGGCGATGTTTGAAGCTCACTTCGGGGTGCCCATGAGCGGCGCCGTGCTCAACACCATCAATACCCGGCTCGATGCAGAGTCGATGGCCTTTATCTTCCAGCATGCCCAGAGCAAGGTGGTGCTGGTGGACAGGGAGTTTGGTGCCGTTGTGTGCAAGGCATTGGATCTGCTGGAGCGCCAACCGCTGATCATCGCCATCGACGATCCCCTCTACCGGGAAGGGGCGCTTGTCAGTGACCTCGACTATGAGACCTTTATTGCCACTGGTAACGGCGATGAACCCGGCTGGCTGCCACAAGATGAGTGGCAGGCGATATCCCTTAACTACACCTCCGGCACTACCGGCAATCCCAAGGGGGTGGTCTATCACCATCGTGGCGCCCACCTCAATGCCATCAACAATGTGCTCTCCTGGGAGCTACCCAAACACCCCGTCTACCTCTGGACCCTGCCGATGTTTCACTGCAACGGCTGGTGCTTCCCCTGGACGCTGGCGGCGACGGCCGGGGTGAGCGTCTGTCTGCGTCATGTGCAGGCGGCCGCCATTTATGAGGCGTTGCATGAGCACAAGGTGACCCATTTTTGCGCAGCGCCCATCGTGCTCAATATGCTCAACAATGCCGATCCGGCGCTCAAGCAGGGGCTGGATCACCCCATCAAGGTGATGACCGCTGGCGCTGCGCCCCCCGCCACCGTGATCGCCGGTATGGAAGCGATGGGGATCGCCGTGACCCACGTTTACGGCCTCACCGAAACCTATGGCCCCTGCGTGTTGTGCGAGCCGCAAAGAAGCTGGCAAGGACAGGATGCCACCACGCTGTCGCGTCTCAAGGCACGGCAGGGTGTTGCGTCGCCCCTGCAGGGGGAGATGCGGGTTATCAATCCGGTCACTGGCGAGCCGGTGGCCAAGGATGGCAAAACCATGGGGGAGATAGTGCTGCGCGGTAATGTGGTGATGAAGGGCTATCTGAAAAATCCGGCGGCCAGCGCCGAGGCGATGGCGGAGGGGTGGTTTCGCAGTGGCGATCTGGCGGTATGGCACCCGGATGGTTATGTGGAGATCAAGGACAGATCCAAGGACATCATCATCTCCGGCGGAGAGAATATCTCCAGTCTGGAGGTGGAAGATGTGCTCTATCGCCATCCCGATGTGGACGAAGCGGCAGTGATCGCCATGCCCGATGAGAAGTGGGGGGAGGTGCCTTGCGCCTTCGTGAAATTGAAAGAGGGGCGAGAGACTACCCAGGCGGAGCTGATCGCCTTTTGTCGTGAGCAGATGGCGCACTTCAAGGCCCCCAAACGTATCATCTTCACCCCATTGCCCAAGACCTCCACCGGCAAGGTGCAAAAGTTTGTGCTGCGCAAACAGCTGGGGTAGCAGCCTGTTCGTAAGGAGCCAGCACAGCCATTCATAGGAGGGAGATACAAGGGGTCTGGAGGGCTGCTGGCCCTCCCGTTGTGTGGCTAGGGAGCCTTGCAAGCGACGCAGTTGCGGCCGCTCTGTTTGGCCTGATAGAGCATCTGATCGGCGCGGGCGTAGAGGCTCTCCATCAGCTCCCCTTCGCCATTTTCCACCAGTCCGGCGCTGATGGTGATGACCAGCTTATCCCCATCGGGCAGGGGGAGCGGGCTTTGCATCACCTGCAGGCGCAGCCGCTCGGCCAGGGATGCGGCGGCCAAGAGGGTGGTGTTGGGCAGCAAGATGGCAAACTCGTCACCGCCGATGCGGGCCAGCACATCTTCGCTGCGCAGCACCGATTGCATCACCCTGCCCAGATGCACCAGCGCGCTATCCCCAAGGGGATGGCCGAAGCGATCGTTAATGCACTTGAACTGATCCACATCCAGCACCATCAGCACCGAGGTGAGGTGGTGGCGCATGTCCAGACTGAGGTTCTTCTCGCACAGTTCGAAAAAGAAACGGCGGTTGTAGAGACCGGTGAGGCCATCGCGCACCGACTGCTGGTGTAGCTGTTCCTTGAGCTGGTGCAGTTCGGTAATGTCGGAGGAGATCCCGATCAGGGTCGGGGTGCCATCCCCCAGCAGAAAGGGCACCTTGACCGACCAGTAGTAGTGCTGATTGCCTTCGGGATCGGTCAGCATCTCTTCCCCGGCTTGCAGCTCGCCGGTTTCGAATACCCGGTTGTCCAGCCGCCACAGCTGGCAGGCGCTGGCCGCGGGGATCATCTCATCATCGCGCCGGTTGATGATCTGCTCGGCAGGAAGGCCCAGCAGATCGGCGACCTTTTGGTTGACGTAGAGAAAGCGGTGCAGGCTGTCCTTCATATAGATATGGGCATCCACGTTGGCGAGGATGATTTCCAGCAGCTGATGCTGCTCCGCCATGCGGGCCTCAATCAGCTTGTGTTCGGTGATATCGGTGGAGATGCCGCACAGGCCGATCAGGTTGCCATCCTTGTCATGGATGGGCTTTTTAACGGTCCAGTAGCAGCGCTTTTCCCCGGTGGATTTGAGGTAGTTGATCTCCTCCTGGGCGATGGCGAGTTGTTGCTCCATTACCAACCGGTCGTTGCGTTGAATGGTGTCGGAGAATTCGAGATCAAAAAAGGCCCGATCATCCTGCCCCTGCAACTCGGCGAGGGTGCAACCAAAGAGATCCAGCACCGCCTGATTGGCATAGGTGTAACGGCCCGCCAGATCCTTGGTAAACATGTAGGCGTCCGTCTCGTTGAAGATGGCTTTGAGGTGATCCAGCTCATGCTGTAACTGGATAGAGAAGGGTTCATCCTTCATGGGGCTAGCCATCCTTGGGTCGCTACGATGGGTCGGTTGAACAAGACGCGCAACAGAGATCAACAGCTTTAAATAAAGCACCGAACAGGTCAGGTTTCGCGTTTATTTCCGCAAGTTCTGCGCCATGTCACACGGTTGTCATCGTTGGCGAGCTCAAAGGCAATCAACCGAGTCTGTGGTTGTGCAGATCACCCTGTTCCCCTCATTATCGGCCCGGCATCGTTGGTTAGCACCAGAGAAATTAATCAGCAATCAAATACGCCACCCCGAGCGGTAGAAAGGGCAACAAACAGGTCTTTAATCAAACTATTTTCACTGTGCCCCTGATATCATCCTCAGCAACGCAATATGGAGAGATACGAGATGGCAGTGGCACCGTTTAATTGGGATGACGCAGTTCAGTGGGACGGGCCGGGGGCTATTGCGGGTAGCGAAGAGAGTTTGAGTGCCGATCGGCTGGATCGCGCCCGCTATGCCGAATTTCTGACCAACTACCTGGCCGCCGAAGGCAAGCAGCGCAACTATGTGCTTAACCTCAATGCCGAGTGGGGGGCGGGTAAAACCTGGTTTATCAAGCGCTGGTATATGGAGCTGAAAGCGCACTATCCCACCGTCTATATCGATGCCTGGCAGCAGGACTTTTCCGATGATCCCTTATTGACGGTGATTTCGTCGATTATCGATCAATTGAGAGATGCAACAGGAAATAAGGTTGCAATACCTGATGGCATCAAGTCCAAACTATTGGGTTTGCTCAAAGTGGGCGGGAAATTGGTGCTCAAGTCAGCCATTAAAAAAGCTGGATGGGAAGATAGTGATTTTTCTGTGGAAGGTGAAGACGCAGATAAGCTGGTTGATACGCTTTGTAGCAATCACAAAGAGCGTTATGAATCTATCCAGTATCTTAAACAAGAGATCCGTCAATGGGTGGAAGGGGCTGTTGGTTTAAGTGAAGGAGAGCTGGATTATCCCGCATTTATTTTGATAGATGAGCTTGATCGTTGTCGCCCTTCCTATGCTGTGGAAATGCTGGAGACTATCAAGCATATATTCGACATTCCTAAAGTTGTTTTTGTATTGGCAACGGATACCGAGCAATTGCAACATGCAGTGAAGGTGATTTACGGCGCTGATTTTGATGCACATACATATTTAAGTCGTTTTTTTAGTAGGCGCTTTAGCTTGTTAGCTGGCTCAAAACGACATTTTATAGAAAGTAATTTATCTAATAGTGTACTTGTAGATCATTCTTTTGATAAGGTCTGGCCTAAAGGGTTAAATATAGAAGCTATTACCACAGTATTGTCATCTATATCTGATGCATGCCACTTATCTTTGCGAAGTACTGAGAAGTTAATTGACCGTATGACATTGGTACTTTTAAATTTAGAGAAAGACGATATTAATGTAGTCTTCTTGGCTTATATGCTTGCATTACATGAGATAAAACCATCCGATTATGAAATGATAATCACAATGGCAAGAAGTAGACAGAAACTGGAAAATGTAAAAATGCAGGAAATAAAGCCAAAGGCATTAAATGAACTGCAAGGATCAATAAATATCTCGATGAGAGCAGTGCAGGGAGTCGAATTTGTTGCTGGCGACTATAGTATTAAAATTGAAAATTTAATTAGAGACTATCTTTGGAGTTATCTTGGTGAGCACGATAATGCATCTGCTCATCTATTAGGTCAAAATAAAATTTTAATTGATCAACATCCTCGGTTTACTAGAGATGAGCATAGCGAGGCTTTGAAGTATTACATTTTAAATTCAGAGCTATATGAAAAATCCAGATTAGATATGTCGGTATATAGAAGCTGGGTTGAGTTAGCTATGTCATTTGAATGAGATTAACGGGCCAAATAGCCCGTTAATCAATAAGAAAATTTATTTATTATGCCGCTCATAAAGCCGCTGAACGACATCCTGTAATCCCAGCCCTTCATTTTGCAGCAGCACGGTCAGGTGGTAGAGCAGATCGGCGGATTCGTTAATGAGCTCTTCCCGATCCTTGGCCATGGCGGCCAGCGCCACTTCAACACCCTCTTCACCGACTTTCTGGGCGATGCGCTTTGTCCCTTTGCCATAGAGGCTGGCGGTGTAGCTGGTGGCCGGATCGGCCCCTTTGCGGGCTGCCAGCACCTGTTCCAGCTCTGCCAGAAAACCGAGTGGTGGCACCGGGTGACCATGGAAGCAGGAGGTTGTCCCTTTGTGGCAGGTGGGGCCGACGGGATTGGCGGCAATCAGCAGAGAGTCCTGATCGCAGTCGGTGCTGATGGCCACGAGTTGGAGCACATTGCCCGAGCTTTCGCCTTTGGTCCAAAGCCGCTGTTTGCTGCGGCTAAAGAAGGTGACCTGACCTGTGGTCTGGGTCTTCTCCAGCGCCTCGCGGGTCATAAAGCCCTGCATCAGCACCTCGCCGCTGGCGGCATGCTGGACGATGGCAGGGATCATGCCGTCGCATTTTTCCCAGTCGAGCTGCTCGGCAAGAGGGCGCGCGCTGGCGGTTGTTTGTGTGTTATCTGAGAAGTTATTCACGGATGGCGACTCCTTCGGTTTTCAGCCAGCGTTTCAATTCGGGAATGGGGATAAGGCCCTTGTGGAACACAGAGGCGGCCAGCGCCCCGTCCACATCGGCGAGGGTGAAGGCATCGCGAAAGTGCTCCATGGCACCGGCGCCGCCGGAGGCGATCAGCGGCACCTTGCAGACGCTGCGCACCAGCTTGAGCTGGTCGAGATCATAACCTTGGCGCATGCCGTCCTGATTCATCACGTTTAGCACGATTTCGCCCGCGCCGCGCTTTTGCACCTCCTGTACCCAGTCGAGGGTGTGCCAGGCGGTGGTGCGGGTGCGGCTCTCGTCACCGGTAAACTGTTTGACCTGATAGTGGCCCGTGTCGGCGTCGAAGTAGGAGTCAATGCCCACCACCACGCACTGCACGCCAAAGCGCTCGGCCAGTCGACTGATGAGGGTCGGATCGGCAAGGGCAGGGGAGTTGATGGAGACCTTATCGGCGCCAAATTCGAGGATCTGGCGGGCATCTTCCACACTTTTGATGCCACCGGCGACGCAGAAGGGGATATCGATCACCTCCGCCACCCGGCTCACCCAGCTCTTGTCCACCACCCGGGCATCGCTGGAGGCGGTGATGTCATAGAACACCAGCTCGTCAGCCCCTTCCTCGGCATAGCGGCGCGCCAGCTCGACTATGCCGCCCATCACCTCGTGGTTGCGAAACTGCACCCCCTTGACCACCACGCCATCTTTCACGTCTAGGCAGGGGATAATGCGTCTTGCCAGCATCAGTTGCCTCCTGTGGTATCGGCTGCGGGGGCTTGCCAGCAGGCGATGGCGTCACCTACCGAGAACTTGCCCTCCAGCAGGGCGCGGCCAAGGATGATCCCTTTGACGCCGGAGCCCTTGAGCGCCTCGATATCCGCGATGCCGCCAATGCCGCCAGAGGCCTGAAAGGCGACGCTCGGGTAGCGGGCGCAGAGATCCCGATAGAGCTCGACGTTGGTGCCAGCCAGGGTGCCGTCACGGCTGATGTCGGTGCAGAGCACATGCTTGAGCCCGGCGGGAAGGAAGCGCTCGATCAGCGCCTCGATGGTCACGCCGCTGTTCTCCTGCCAGCCTGCCACCGCGATATGGCGATTGCCCTGCTCATCGATGTTGACGTCCAGCGCCAGCACGATCTGCTCGGGGCCATATTTCTCCATCCAGCTGGCCACCAGATCCGGTGATTTGACGGCGGTCGAGCCAATCACCACCCGGCTGGCACCGGCGGCCAGCAGATCCGCTACATCCTGTTCGGTGCGCACGCCGCCGCCGACCTGCACTGGCGCTTCGGTGGCTGACAGCAGTTGGGTCAGCAGGGGCAGCTGGCGCGCCTTGGCATCCTTGGCACCGTCCAGATCCACCAGATGGAGCTGCACCGCCCCCTGGGAGACATATTCATCGAAGCGGGCCTGCGGGCTGCTGCTGTATTCGGTCTTCTGGCCGTAGTCCCCCTGATAGAGGCGAACCACCTGACCGTTGATAAGGTCAATTGCGGGAATGATCATGCTAGTCACAGCTCCAGAAAATTTTGCAGCAAACGGGCACCGGCTGCGCCTGAGCGCTCCGGGTGGAATTGGGCGCCGAAGAAGTTGCTGTGCTCTGCAACCCCACCGACGATGGCGGTAAACGGCTTGCCGTAGTCGCAGGTCGCCAGCGTCGCTTCGGTCACCTCCAGCGCATAGGAGTGCACGAAGTAGAAGTAGCTGCCGCTCGGGATCCCCTTGAGCAGAGGATGGGTCTCGTCATGCTCAATCTGGTTCCAGCCCATATGGGGCAGGCGCAGATTACCGACCTCCATCAGGCGGATCTTGCCCGGTACTATGCCAAGGCAGTCGATGAGATCGCCTTCACTGCCATCGGCATTCATGCTCTCTTCGGAGGCCTCCGCCAGCATCTGCATGCCGAGGCAAAAGCCCAGCAGCGGCTGCTTGGCGGCGCGAATAAGGGACACCAGCCCCCGCTCGTTGAGGTTCTTCATGGCGGCTACCGCGGTGCCGACGCCGGGCAGGATCAGCTTGTCCGCCTGCTCGATATCGGCCGCCACGCTTGAGACCAGCGGCTGCACGCCGAGGCGCTCGAACGCCATTCTGACCGAGGCCAGATTGGCGCAGCCAGTATCGATAATGACCAGCTTCTGCTTGCTCACATCCATCACAGCACTCCCTTGCTGGAGGGGAGCTCGCTCCCTTCCACCCGAATAGCCTGACGCAGGGCGCGGCCAAAGCCTTTGAACAGTGCTTCCACTTGATGGTGGGTGTTGCCGCTGCCCACCTTCATCTGCAATGTGATGGCCATGGCGTCCGACAGCGAGCGGAAGAAGTGGGGTACCATCTCGGTAGCCATCTCGCCCACCTTGTCGCGGCCAAAGCCGCTCGGGCAGTCAAACACGAAGTAGGGGCGACCGCTGAGATCCAGTGCTGTGCTCACTTCCTGCTCGGTCAGCGGACGCGCATCGATCACCGCCTGTACCTCGTCCATCGCCAGCACGAAGCCGAAACGGCCGATACCGCGCTTGTTGCCAAGGGCCTGACGCAGCGCCTGACCTAGGGCCAGTCCGACGTCTTCCACCGTGTGGTGATCGTCGATATGCAGATCACCGCTGACGTTCAGCTTGAGCTGGAAACCGGCGTGAGTCGCAATCTGATCCAGCATGTGATCAAAGAAGCCGATGCCGGTGGCGATCTGGTTGCCGCCGCTCTTGTCCAAATCTAGGGCCACCTTAATACGGGTCTCCTTGGTGTAGCGTTCCACCGAGGCTACGCGCCCCTTGGATAACAGCTGATCACGGATGGCAAGCCAGTTGTGATCCTGCGGGTGGTAGCGAATACCGCCAATGCCCATGTTCTCGGCCAGCTGCAGATCGGTCTGGCGATCACCAATAACGAAGGAGTTGGCAAAGTCGATGCGACCGGAGGCGAGATACTCCTTCACCAGCCCTAGGTGGGGCTTGCGGCAGCTGCAGCCGTCGGTGGGGAAGTGGGGGCAGATCAGCACCTGCTCCCACTTCATCCCTTGCGATTCAAACAGATGCATCATCAGATCATGGGGGGGCTGGAAGTTCTCCAGCGGCAGGCTGGCGGTGCCCAGCCCATCCTGATTGGTCACCATCACCAGCACGTAGCCGGCGGCCTGTAACTCCCGCAGTACCGGAATGACCATGGGCTCGAAGCGCAGCTTGGAGAGGCTATCTACCTGCTTGTCGGTCACCGGTTCTTCAATCAGGGTGCCGTCGCGGTCGATAAATAAAAACGGGGTCTTCATCGCTACATCCTTGTCTTACAAAGTGGGAGAGGGCAGATCACGCAGCACGGCCAGCACGGCATCCATCTCGCCCTGATAGCCGATGGTGACGCGAATGCTGTTGTCCAGACCCGGCTTGCTGGAGAAATCCCGCAGTATGATGCCAGCGGCCTTCATGGCAGCAAAGACGGTGGCGCCATCCACAAAGCGCACCAGCACGAAGTTGCCCTTGTCCTCGAATACTTCCTTCACGCAGGCAAGCGTTGTCAGCTCTGCCTTGAAGGCGGCTTTTTGCTTGTTGAGCTCTACCACTCGCTCGCGCATCAGCTCCAGTCCCATGGGGGAGAGGGCTTGCGCCGCGATCTGGGCGATGGGCTCGGGGATGGGATAGGGGGCGATCACCTTGGCCAGCATGGCGATCACCTCTGGGCTTGCCAGTGTAAAGCCGCAGCGGATCCCCGCCAGCGCAAAAGCCTTGGAGAGGGTGCGGGTCACCACCAGATTGGGGAAGCGGGCCAGCAGGTCCACCACGGACGCTTCTGGGCAGAACTCGATATAGGCCTCGTCCACCACCACGATGGCGCGGTCCCGGGCTTTTTCCAGCAGGGCGATAAGGCCGTCGCGCCCCACCAGATCCCCGGTGGGGTTGTTGGGGGAGCAGAGAAACACCAGCTTCACATCTGACAGACGGTCCGCGATGGCGGGCCAGTCAGGCTGGCGGCTGGCGGTCAGCGGCTGCTCAACAATCCCCACCCCACAGGTCTCGGCGCTGATGGCGTACATGCCATAGGTGGGCGGGCAGATGAGGATCTGATCTTCACCCGCTTCACAGAAAGTGCGAATAAGCAGCTCGATGGCCTCGTCGGCGCCGCGGCTGACCAGCACCTGATCCGGATTAACCCCGGCGTAGGCGGCATAGCTGTTCACCACCTCGGCCGGTTGGCACTCGGGGTAGCGGTTGAGGCGGCTCCCCTCGATGGTAAAGGGATAGGCCTGCGGTGCCTCGTTGGCGTTGAGCCAGACGTGGCCCTTGCCGCCGATGCGGCGAGCGGATTGATAAGGGGTGAGGGCCCGCACCACGCGGCGCGCCAGATTGGCAATGTTCATGACAATTCCTTCTGCTGTGCTGTTGGCTGGGGTGCGGCGGCCAGGGCGTTCAATCTGAGGGTGACGGCATTTTTGTGGCCATCGAGCCCCTCGGCCTCTGCGATGCGCTCGACAATGGGGCCAAGGCCCTGAATGCCGCGCTCGCTCAGCTCCTGCACCGTGTAGCGGCGCTGATAATCGGCAAGGCCAAGGCTCGAGCAGGTACGGGCATAGCCATAAGTTGGCAGAGTGTGGTTGGTGCCGCTGGCGTAATCGCCGACCGATTCCGGCGTCCATGCTCCGAGGAAGATGGAACCTGCGTTCTCGAGCTTATCCAGCAGATCGCGGGGGGCGCGGGTCTGCACAATCAGGTGTTCCGGCGCGTAGGCGTTGGAGATGGCACACGCCTCGGCCAGATCGTCACAGAGGATCACCAGACTGCTGCCGAGCGCCTGCGCGGCGATATCGCGGCGGCTCAACTTGGCCAGCTGGCTCTTGATTTCGCCAGCGATGGCATCGGCCAGCAGGGGCGAGGTGGTCACCAGCACTACCTGACTGTCGGGGCCGTGCTCGGCCTGGGAGAGCAGATCCGCCGCCACGAAGGCGGGGTTGGCGCTCTCGTCGGCAATCACCAGCACCTCGGAGGGGCCGGCGGGCATGTCGATGGCGGCGCCGCGCCAGTCGCGGGATACCTGCCCCTTGGCTTCGGTCACATAGGCGTTGCCCGGGCCGAAGATCTTGTCCACCTTGGGAATGCTTTCTGTTCCGTAAGCCATCGCCGCGATGGCCTGTGCGCCGCCGATGGCGAACACCTTCTCGACCCCGCAAGCGCGGGCGGCAAACAGGATCTCGTCGCTCGCCGGAGACGGGGTGCAGAGCACCACTTCACGGCAACCGGCTAAGCGTGCCGGAATGGCCAGCATCATCACGGTGGAGGGGAGCGGCGCGCTGCCCCCCGGCACATAGAGGCCGACCCGACTGATGGGCTGGGTGCGCAGCTCGCACACCACTCCGGGTTGGGTCTCTACCCGTACCAATGGCTGCATTTGGGCGGCGTGGAAGGTGCGAATGTTGGCAATGGCCGCTTCGATGGCATTTTTGATGTCGTCATCCAGCCGCGCGCAGGCAGCTTCAATCTCATCTTCGCTGACGCGCAGCTGCTCACGGGGGGCGCGCTCGAAGCGCTGGCTCAGCTCGCGCAGGGCCTCGTCGCCACGGCTACGCACCGCGGCGATGATATCCCGCACTACGGCGCCAATATCGGCCTCGTCATTGAGGGCGGGCCGAGTCAGCACGTCGGCCTGCTGGGCAGGGGAGAGGGTCTTCCAGATCAGGGTCTGCATGATGTCCCTTCCTTATTCCATCATTTTTTCGATGGGCAGCACCAGAATGGAGCTGGCACCGAGGGCCTTGAGCTGCTCCATGGTCTCCCAGAACAGGGTCTCGCTGGAGACGACGTGCAGCGCCACCTGATTGGTGTCACCGGCCAGCTGCATGATGGTGGGGCGCTCGGCACCCGGCAGCAGATCGGTGATGGCATCGAGCTTGTCTTTGGGGGCGTGCAGCATGATGTACTTGCTCTCGCGGGCCTGCTGCATCCCCTGAATGCGGGGCAGCAATTTGTCGATGAGCTTCTGCTTGGCATCGGACAAGGGGTTGGGGGCCTGTACCAGTACCGCCTTGGAACGGTAGATCACCTCCACCTCTTTGAGGCCATTGGCTTCCAGGGTCGCGCCGGTGGAGACCAGATCGCAGATGGCATCGGCCAAGCCCGCGCGGGGCGCCACTTCCACCGAGCCGCCCAGCATCACGCTCTTGAAGCCGAGCCCCTTTTCGTCAAAGAAGCGCTTGAGCAGCCCGGGGTAGGAGGTCGCGATGCGTTTGCCGGCAAGGCTCTCTGGCCCTGTGTAGGTCACATCTTCCGGCACCGCCAGCGAGAGGCGGCAGCCACCAAAGTCCAGCTGCTTGAGGGTTTTGACCTCGAAGGGCAGTCCCTGTGAGGCACGAATAAGCTGCACCTCTTCCAGCACGTTCTCGCCGATGATGCCAAGGTCGACTACCCCTTCCATCACCAGACCCGGGATGTCGTCATCACGCACCCGCAGGATATCGATGGGCATGTTCTCGACATGGGCGATAAGGCGCTGCTCGCGCAGGTTGATCTTGAGGCCACAGCTCTTGAACAGGGCTTGGGAGTCCTGGCTCAGACGACCGGACTTTTGCATGGCGATACGCAGACGTTGTGTTTCCATTACTCGATTTCCTTCTAGTCAAAAACGAAAAAACCCTCGGAAGTGGGTGCTTCCGAGGGTTTATGAATCTTGCGGTCCTTTTGGAAGTCACCAGTTAAGTGTCTTCCAGCAGTCAACCTCCTGAAAGACTAGTCGGGATGATGATGGTGGTGATGAGTCTTCAGGGTGGTGAACTTCATGTAATCAATCCTTTACAAAATAAGATGTCGTAATTGACGCCTGATTTAAACTACCTGCCTTGACAGAAAATGCAACCCGAAATTGTGATTTGATCGATTAAAGTGGCGAAAACGATTTTCTGGTCGATAACTAGACAATAACCCCTGCAGGAGTCGCCATCATGCCCAGCCAGGACCTGTTGTTCCCCATTTTGCCCCGGGCGCCCGCTGCGCCCGGCAGCGAAGAGATCAAGCGGGAAGTGAACCAGATCAGCAAGAAGCACCAGCTGCGCAAGACCAGCACTGACAACAGTGACTCCCAGCAGCGCCAGCAGGCATATAACACGCCAGCCAAGCGTGATCAGCCCAAGGCGGAGGAGGGTGATCACAAGCCGGACCCCGAGCATCAGATCGATCTGTTCGTCTAGGCAGATTATCTGTCCCGCTTTTGCCGCGCTTTTGGCATAATGGCCGCTTTTGCTGCGGGACGCCCTTTTGACCATCCAGACCCTGTTCAAGCCAGATGGCCCTCTGGCCAGCCATATCGACGGTTTCAAAGCCCGCGCTCCCCAACTGGAGATGGCCGAAGCGGTCGCGCGCGCCATCAAAAGTGGTGGCCGTCTGCTGGTGGAGGCGGGGACCGGTACCGGCAAGACCTACGCCTATCTGGTGCCTGCGCTGGAATCCGGCAAGCGGGTGGTGATCAGTACCGGTTCCAAGAACCTGCAGGAGCAGCTCTTCTATCGGGATCTCCCGACCATCACCGGCGCGCTCTCCTACACCCCGCCGGTGGCCTTGCTCAAGGGGCGCAGCAACTATCTCTGCATCGAGCGGATGAACAGGCTCTTGAGCGAATCCCATCTGCAAAAGCCTGAAGTGCTCAACGATCTGGTGAAGGTCAAATCCTGGTCCACCGCCACCGACAACGGTGATGTGGGGGATATTCCGGGATTGCAGGAGAACGCCGAGATCCTCGCCCACGTCACCAGCACCAACGATAACTGTCTCGGTCGCGATTGCCCCTATTACGACGACTGCCATCTGGTGGTGGCCCGACGCCGCGCCATGGACGCCCAGGTGGTGGTTATCAACCACCACCTCTTCTTCGCCGATATGGCGGTGAAAGACACCGGATTTGGCGAGTTGGTGCCCGAAGCGCAAGTCTATGTCTTTGACGAGGCGCACCAGCTGCCGGAGATCGCCACCAACTACTTCGGCAAGTCGGTGGGCAGCCGAACGATTCAGGATCTGGCGCAGGATATCCAGCTGGCCTATCGGGCTGAGGCCCACGACATGGCCCAGCTCGGCAAGGCGGCGGACAGGCTTGCCATCGCCAGTCAGGATTTACGGCTCGCCTTCGGAGTGGATGGCGGTCGCGGCAATACCCGCGACATGTTGCGCCAGCCGCTTTGGGGGCAGGCCCTGGCTCGTCTTAACGATGCCATCGGGCTTTGCTACGAAGTGCTGAAACTTGCTCTTGGCCGTGGCGAGCAGCTGGATCATGCCTTCGAGCGCATCAGTGAACTGCGCACCCGCCTGGGTGAAGTGCTGGCGGTCAACCAGACCGGTTTCTCATACTGGTACGACTGCTCACGGCTTCATTTCACCCTCAATCTGACCCCGCTCTCGGTGGCCGAGCGATTCAGTGCCGAGGTGCAAAGACCGGAAGTTGCCTGGGTCTTCACCTCCGCCACCCTGACGGTGGACATGCGGTTTGATCACTTCAAGGCCGAGCTGGGGCTGGCGGGCAGCGCCGAGCTGATCCTCGACAGTCCGTTCGACTATGGCGAGCAGGCGCGGCTCTGTGTGCCCCGTTATCTGCCGGAACCCAACGCCTTTGGCCGTGGCGAGCAGCTGGCCAATCTGATGATCCCGCTCATCAACAAGACGCCGGGGGGCTGTTTCTTCCTCTGCACCAGCCATCAGGTGATGCGTCAGGTAGCCGAGGTGCTGCGCCGGGAAATTGGCCGTACCGTCTTGTTGCAGGGGGAGGATAACAAGCAGCGGCTGCTCAAGGAGTTTGTCGAGAATGGCCGCGCCGTGCTGGTTGCGACCAGCAGTTTCTGGGAGGGGATCGACGTGCGAGGTGCTGCGTTGTCGTGTGTTATCATCGACAAACTGCCGTTTGCCAGCCCCGATGATCCGCTGCTCAAGGCGCGGGTGGATGATTGCAAGCTCAAGGGGGGTGATCCCTTCGCCGAGCTGCAGTTGCCCAAGGCGGTGATTGCCCTCAAGCAGGGGGTGGGGCGGCTTATTCGTGATCGCAGTGATCACGGGGTGCTGGTGATCTGTGATCCCCGAATGGTCAACAAACCTTACGGCGCCACCTTTATCAAGAGTCTGCCCGCCATCCCCCGTACCCGGGAGTTGGGAACGTTGGGGAGTTTTTTCGATCGCACTGAACGCGGTGAATAAGTGTGCCGCCAGCTAACAGATTTGAACAACGGGTGAGCATATCTCGCTTGCCGGTTATGTAATTGACTGATTTTATAGAGATTGGAAAGCATGAACGAGTTGAAGATCCTGGCAGTTGATACCGCCACCGAAGCCTGCTCCGCCGCCTTGCTGGTGGGTGACAAGCTGTTCTCCCGCTGGGAGGAGGCGCCACGGGATCACACCCGAAAAATCCTGCCCATGGTTCAGGCTGTGTTAGAGGATGCCGGGATAAGTTTGAGTGACCTCGATGCCATTGCGTTCGGTCGCGGCCCGGGCTCCTTTACCGGGGTTCGGATCGGCATCAGTGTGGCGCAAGGTCTGGCGTTTGGTGCGGGTGTGCCGATGATTGGCATCTCGACCCTGGCCGCCATGGCGCAAGGGGCCTATCGACTGGATGGCGCCGAGCAGGTGCTGACCGCCATCGATGCGCGGATGAACGAGGTCTATTTCGGCCGCTATGAGCTGATTGATGGCCGCATGCAGCTGGTGGGGGACGAGGTGGTGAGCGAGCCCGCGGCACTGGTTGACGTTCGTGGCAAGCTGGCGGGCCCTGTGACCTGCGTCGGCACCGGTTTTGAGACCTATGGCGAGACCCTGAGTGGTCTGGCCGATGAGCTGGCGGTGAGCCAGGTGCGTTTCCCGGCGGCAGAAGACATGTTGCCGTTGGCCCGCGCCGCCTGGCTGGCGGGGGAGGCGGTACCGGTTGAACAAGCAACGCCGGTCTATTTGCGTGACAAGGTGACCTGGAAAAAACTGCCGGGTCGCGAATAAGGGCAGGAGCACTGACGTCATGTCGCTCTTGCCGCTCATCAGCTGCAATAAAAGCGGATGGCCCGACGGGCCACGCCGGCAACAGGAGAGTGACATGATGCGTAATAGCAGAAGCGACATGATGAAACGCACTATGGTGGTCGGGGCGCTTGCTCTGCTGCTCGGGGCCTGCAGCTCGGTCCCCAAGGAGCTGGCCTATGAGCCAGAAAACCAGCTGGTGGCCTATCAGCCCGCCCTTGGCGGAATGGAGGGCAAACCGGCCCGCTGGAGCGGCGTTATCTCGGCGGTGCACAACAAGGCGGATCAGAGCGTTATTGAAGTGGTCTATCTGCCGCTCAAGTCCAACGGTGTGCCGGAGCAGACCGAGCAGAGCCCGGGCCGTTTTCTGGCCATCATGAAGGGTTTTGTCGATCCGACCCTCTACGCCAAGGGGCGCAGCCTGACGGTGCTTGGCACCATAGGCCAACCGGTGGATAGCCAGATTGGCGAGCACAAGTACCGCTTCTCGGTGCTCAATGTGACGGGCAGCAAGCTGTGGCCGCCAGTCAAGGAGGTGGAGGTGCGCTATATGGACCCCTACTTCTATGACCTCTTCTATGATCCCTTCTGGCCGAGACGGCCGCTGCGTCGTTAAGGCTTGCCATGATCAACCCCATGATGAGTACTCTGTACGAACGTCTGCTGACCCTGGCAGGTGGGCGGCGGGTAGCCCTGCTGGAGAACCACTCCGCTGAGTATGATCAGCAGGGCAAACCCCTGCTGATCGCCCTGCATGGCTGGCTCGACAACAGTGCCAGCTTCTTGCCGCTGGTGCCGCATCTGGGGGATTTTCACCTCATCTGTGTCGATCTGCCGGGGCACGGTCACTCCGATCACAAAACCACCCCTTATGTTTTTGTAGACTGGCTGGACGATCTCTATCAGATCGTGCAGGCGGCAGGGTGGTCGCGTTTCACTCTGCTCGGTCACTCCCTCGGGGCGCTGATCGCCTCCGCCTATGCCGGGGTGTTCCCCGAACAGGTGGAGCGGTTGATCATGCTGGAGGGGCTGGGGCCGCTGAGCCAGCCCGATGAGGAGGTACCTGCCCAGCTGCGACGTGCAATTTTAAACCGCAGCCGCACCCGGGAGCGCAGTGCCAACGGCTTTGCTTCCATCGATGAAGCTGTCGCCGCCCGTTGCAAAGTGGCGGATATCACGCCGCAGGCGGCGCGTATTATCTGTGAACGGCAGCTTGAGATGAGGGCAGGGCGCTGGCACTGGCGCAGCGACCCCCGCTTGCGGGATCTGTCGCCTCTGAGAATGTGCGAAGGACAAGCTCGGGCACTGATTGCGGCTATCCGCTGTCCTGTGCTGTTGATTCAGGGGGTGCAGGGCTTTGCTGCACTTGAAGCCCAATGGCAGGCCCGTCAGGATGCCTTCCAGCAGATCGAGCGGGTCATATTGGGTGGAAACCACCATTTTCATATGGAAAATTCGGTTGATACGGCCGTTTGTATCGTAAAGTTTTGTCAAGTTCGGTAGAATCGCCAGCTTTCAATAATTCCAGGTTTGTTTTCTCCCTCACATTTTTCTGTTGTTAATTTGCTGTTAATTGATGTTGCGCTGTGTAAATATGTGCGGCATTAGAGCATCAGCTTAAAACAACCGATTAAAATGGATGTGAACCGGGACGGAGGCAACACAGTGAGCGCACAGGTGCTAGTTATGCAGGAGAAGTTTGTGGAAAAAGTCTGGCTGAAACGTTATCCGGAAGGGGTCCCCGCCGAGATCAATCCAGACCAATACAGCTCCCTGGTCGAGATGTTCGAATCCTCGGTGACCCAGTTTGCCGATCAGCCCGCCTTCGTCAACATGGGCCAAACCATCACCTACCGCCGGCTGGAAGAGCAGTCCCGCGCCTTTGCTGCCTACCTGCAAAACGAGCTGAAGCTGGAGAAAGGGGATCGGGTTGCGGTGATGATGCCTAACCTGCTGCAATACCCCATCGCCGTGTTCGGCATCCTGCGCGCCGGCATGATCGTGGTCAACGTCAACCCGCTCTATACCCCGCGCGAGCTGGAGCATCAGCTCAAGGACTCCGGTGCCAAAGCCATCGTCATCGTCTCCAACTTCGCCCATACCCTGGAAAAAGTGGTCTACGACACCCCGATCAAGCACGTTATCCTGACCCGGATGGGGGACAATCTGGGGCTGGCCAAGGGCACCCTGGTCAACTTCGTGGTCAAGTACGTCAAGAAGCTGGTGCCGAAATACAATCTGCCCCACGCCACCACCATGCGTCAGGCCCTCTCCAAGGGGCGTTTCCTGCAGTACATCAAGCCGGAGATCACCAACGACGACCTCGCCTTCCTGCAGTACACTGGTGGCACCACCGGCCTCTCCAAAGGGGCCATGCTGACTCATCGCAACATGATTGCCAACGTCGAGCAGTGCCTCGGCGTCTACGGCCCCATGCTGGAGCGCGGCAAGGAGTTCGTGGTCACCGCGCTGCCGCTCTACCACGTCTTTGCCCTGACCGTGAACTGCCTGCTCTTTATGCGTATCGGCGGTTACAACCTGCTGATCAGCAACCCGCGCGACATTCCGGGTTTTGTCAAAGAGATCAAGAAGTACCCCTTCACCTGCATTACCGGGGTCAACACCCTGTTCAATGCGCTGGTCAACAACGAAGAGTTTCAGGGGATCGCCTTTGACAAGCTCAAGCTCACCATCGGCGGCGGCATGGCAGTGCAGCGCGCGGTTGCGGAGAAGTGGAAGACGCTGACCGACACTCCGCTGCTGGAAGGCTATGGTCTGACCGAGTGCTCGCCGCTGGTGAGCGTCTGTCCCTACGACCTCACTGATTACAACGGCTCTATCGGTTTGCCGGTCTGCTCTACCGAGATCCGTCTGGTAGATGACAACGGTCAGGTGATCCACACCCTCGGCACCCCGGGCGAGATGCAAGTGCGCGGCCCGCAGGTGATGGTGGGCTACTGGCAGCGTCCCGAGGCGACCGCCGAAGTGATGCAGGATGGCTGGCTCTGTACCGGTGATATCGCGGTGTGCGACGAGCAGGGCTTCTTCAAGATCGTTGACCGCAAGAAGGACATGATCCTGGTCTCCGGCTTCAACGTCTATCCGAACGAGATCGAAGATGTGGTCGCGTTGCACCCGAAAGTGCTGGAAGTGGCCGCCGTCGGCGTGCCGCACAAGGTCTCCGGTGAGCTGGTGAAGATCTTTGTGGTCAAGAAAGATGCAAAATTGCAGGAGGACGAGATTATTGCCCACTGCCGCAAACATCTGACTGCCTATAAGGTGCCGAAACTGGTAGAATTTCGTGACGAACTTCCCAAGACCAATGTAGGCAAGATCCTGCGCCGCGTATTGCGCGACGAGGAGATTGCCAAGCAATAACCGGACTGCGGCTGCAGAATCTTCTGCAAACCAGCACCGTCGTTATGCAAAACCGTGGGTCATCCCACGGTTTTTTCTTTTTGGCCCTGATCAACCGCGCAGGCACAGATGCACTATCAACTTATCACTCAGCAAGACGAACTTGAGCAGTATCTCGCTTCTCTGGCCGACGTTCCCCTGGCTATCGATACTGAATTCGTTCGCACCCGTACCTACTACCCCCAGCTTGGCCTGTTCCAGATCTATGACGGCGAGCATCTGGCGCTGCTGGATCCGCTGACGCTGGATCTCTCCGCCCTCTGGCAACGACTGGGCAGGGAAGGGCAGATCGCCATCCTGCACGCCTCTGGCGAAGATCTGGAGCTTATCCAGCATCAGGCGGGCCACCTGCCCAACCAGATGCACGATACCCAGCTGGCTACTGCCTTTCTCGGTTACGGCGTCTCGGTCGGCTTTGGTGCGCTGGTGAACGAATTCCTCGGGGTCGAGCTGGAAAAAGATCAGGCGCGCACCGATTGGCTGGCCCGCCCGCTTACACCGCGTCAGCTCGAATACGCGGCGGCGGATGTCTTCTACCTGATGCCGCTTTACGAGAAGGTGATGGCCAAACTGCGAGAAAGCGGCAAGTTTGCCTGGTTCGAGCAGGAGTGTCAGAACCACTCTGCCCGCAAGACCCAAGGTAGCGATCCCCGTCAGGCTTATCTTGACATCGTCAACGCCTGGCAACTGGGGCGCCGCGAGCTCGCCATCCTGCGTGAGCTGGCCGCCTGGCGCCAGCAAGAGGCGGTGCGCCGTGATCTGGCCCTCAACTTCGTGGTCAAAGAGCTGCACCTATTCAAGGTGGCAGAGCGTCGTCCTGCCACCCTGCGGGATCTCAACGAGCTCGGCCTATCGCCCATCGAGATCAAGATCCACGGCAAGCGGATGCTCGATATCGTCGCCAAGGCGCAGCAGAGCGATCCTGACAGCTGGCCAGAGCCCATTCGCCGGCTGGTGGACTTCCCCCAGTACAAGGCCGAGCTCAAGCGCATCAAGGCCATGGTGGAAGAGAAGGCCAAGGCGAGCAATATTCCGCCCGAGCTGATTGCCAGCAAGAAGATCATCCACCAGTACTTCACCTGGAGTTGGCGGATGAACGACGAAGAGCGGGCCCGCAGCGACAAGCCGATGCTGCTGCAAGGGTGGCGTCATGAGCTGGTCGGTCACCTGCTGGCACAATAAGCCACCAGACGGTTGCACCCCATAAATCAATCCTCACCCTCGGGTGGGGATTTTTATTGGGCGAAAGAGACAAACAGGCATGCTGAACTGGAGAACGCAGAGGGGTCATGGCTGGCCGGATGGCAGGAGTCGAGAATGAAAAAGAGAGCAGAGAAGAAAAGGCAGCGGCTAACACCGCTGCTTTTTTTGATCACCAGATAGGCTGGGTCAGATAGGGGTTGCTCACCTTCTCGCGACCGAAGGTGGAGCTGGGGCCGTGGCCCGGGATAAAGACGATCTCGTCACCCAGCGGCAGCAGGGTCTCGGTGATCGACTTGATAAGCGTCCCATGATCCCCACGGGGGAAGTCGGTGCGGCCGATGCTGCCGGCAAACAGCACGTCACCAACCCAGGCGAGTTTTTCGGCCTGGTTTAGCAGCACGATATGACCCGGGGTGTGGCCTGGGCAGAAGTAGACATCCAGCTCGCACTGGCCAACCTGCACCTTGTCACCCTGCTCCAGCCAGCGATCCGGCGTGAAGGCGGGGGTATGGGCGAAGCCGAACATCTGGCTCTGCTGGGGCAGCATGTCGAGCCAGAAGGCGTCCTCCTTGTGGGGGCCGGTGATGGTGACGCCAGTTTTTTCCCGCAGCTCGGCGGCTGCACCGACGTGATCCAGATGACCGTGGGTCAGCAGGATATGGGTCAGAGTCAGGCCGCGCTTGGCGATGGCAGCCAGCAGTTTGTCCGCTTCGCCGCCCGGATCGATCAGGGCCGCCTGATGGGTCTCGTCACACCAGATGAGGGAGCAGTTCTGGGCGAACTGGGTGACCGGGATCACCTCGAATTTCAACATAGAGTTCCTCGCTTGGGATGGGTCAGCCGCGCAGCGCGCTGGCATGCTGCTCGGCGAAATAGTCGAGACAGGCCTGCTTGTCACCGCGAAACACGATGCGCTCCTGCTTGTTGCCAAGCTGATAGAGATACATGGGGTCGTAGTAGCGGGTCAGCAGCAACGTGATCCAGGCCAGATGCAGTGCGGTATCGCCGCTCTTTTCCTGCTCGGTGAGGGCGGTCTGCATCAGGGCATCCAGCTCGCGGTGGGCCTGATCGCCAAGACGGCGTTTGAGACGGGCCAGCGCATCGGTGAGGTAGGCGGCAAACAGCGGCCAACCGGTTTCCTGGCCATACATGGCTTGATAGCGCAGCCAGAGATCGTGCACGTAATCTTCACGGATCTGCTCGGCCCGATCGATTTGCGGAACATCCACCACCACCAGCGGTGCCTGACTCATGGCCTCATGGAGGGAGAGGGGCAGGCAGCAGCGGCCGATCAAGCGACTCTCATCTTCGACCACGAAGGCATGCTCGCCCTGATGGCGGCGCTTGAGCAGCTCGATGGCCATGTTGTTTTCAAAATTGATGTTGCTGGGCTGGCCGCCGGGCAGCTGACCGAAGGAGGAACCCCTGTGATGGGCGTGTCCTTCCAGATCGAGCGCCTGAGCAACGTGGTCCAACATATGGGTCTTGCCGGAGCCGGTCATGCCGGTCAGCACAGTCCAGCGGCACTCTGCAGAGGCCTTGTCCTGGGTGTCGATCAGGAAGCGGCGCAGCTCCTTGTAGCCACCGGCGACGCGGGGGCGAGTCACCCCGGCATCAGCCAGCCACTGTTGTACGGTTTGCGAGCGCAGGCCGCCGCGAAAGCAGTAGAGCAGGGCATCGGGCTGCTGGCGCAACTGCGCCAGCCAGCCTTCAAGTCGTTCGGCACGCACTGCTCCCCCCACCAGCTTGTGTCCAAGCTCAATGGCGGCGGCCTGACCCTGCTTCTTGAAGCAGGTCCCCACCTGGGCGCGCTCATCGTCTGTCATCAAGGGCAGGCTGGTCGAGCAGGGGAAGGCCCCCTCCTTGAACTCGATGGGGGCGCGCACATCAATCAACGGCACATCGCCTAAAAAAATCTGGGCGTAGTCCGTGGCCAGTGGCAATTCACTCATTGGACAATCTCGATAAAGCGGGTGCCCTCAAGGGGCTTGATCTGGCCGATGGGCGAGAGCGCAAGGCCTGCTTCGCGCGCGATGGCGAGCAGCTCGGCTTCGCTTTCTTTCCCCACGGCGACCAGCAGGCCGCCGCTGGTTTGCGGATCGCACATGATGTTGCGGGTGCGATCGTCCATGGCATCGAGCTTGTGGCCGTAGGAGTCGTGGTTGCGCAGGGTGCCACCCGGTACGCAGCCCTCGGTGAGGTAGTAATCCACCTCGTCCAGCAGCGGCAGCGCCTTGAAGTCGAGGCGGGCGCTGACATTGGATCCTTCGCACATCTCCAGCAGATGGCCAGCCAGACCAAAACCGGTGACGTCGGTCATGGCGTGGACACCGGGCAGCTCGGCAAAGCGCTGGCCAATCTTGTTGAGAGTGCACATGGCGTTGGGCGCCAGTTGCTCATGCTCGGGCTTGAGCTTGCCCTTCTTCTGGGCGGTGGTGAGGATACCGATACCAAGGGGCTTGGTCAGATAGAGGGTGTCACCCACCTTGGCGGTGTCGTTCTGCTTGATGGCGTCCAGGGGCACGATACCGGTCACCGCGAGGCCGAAGATGGGCTCGGGGGCATCGATACTGTGGCCACCGGCCAGCGAAATCCCCGCTTCATGGCACACCTGACGGCCGCCGTCGATCACCTGCTGGGCCACTTCTGCGGGCAGGGTATTGATGGGCCAGCCGAGGATGGCGATGGCAACGATAGGCTTGCCGCCCATGGCGTAGATATCGCTGATGGCGTTGGTGGCGGCGATGCGGCCAAAGGTGAAGGGGTCATCGACGATGGGCATGAAGAAGTCGGTGGTGGAGACAATGCCCTGACCGTTGCCGATATCGACCACGGCCGCGTCATCCTTGCTGCTGTTGCCAACGATCAGGGTCGGGTCGTTGAAGCCCGGGATCTGGCTCTTGAGAATGGTGTCGAGCACCTTGGGAGAGATTTTGCAGCCACAGCCAGCGCCGTGGCTGTATTGGGTCAGACGAATGGAAGACATACTTACCCCTTTTATTTGCAAACAGAGCAGAGGCTCTGTGGAGCCGTCTTGGTCAATGGGCGGTCTTGTAGAGAGAATGACAAGAAGCCGCAAATATGGGTGGCCTCGGTGCCAACAGGGGCAGCGATGACTGGCAGTTATGGAGGACCGCCAGGCCGGACGGGGAACAAGAGGGCGACAAGGTGCGCCAGCGCAGCCCCGCCAAGGGCCACAGGACGGAGCATTATGCCACATTTGCCCCTTGGGGTTCGAACAGGAATTCACATAAACAGCAGGGAATTGCCAGCACTTGCCTGTCATCGGTCTGGATCCGGCGCTGACTGAATGATTACAGTACAGATGCAGCAAAGAGAACGTCAAAGAGACCAACAGCACGCAACTGCCGATCTACAACAGGAGAGCTTAGTGACCACCACACTTTTGGTTAACCACCCCATCACCACGGCGCAGTTTGCGGCATTGTTGGCGCAGACCTCGTTGGGGGCGAGACGGCCGCTGGACCATCCCGCCACCCTGCAGGGCATGCTGGATCACGCCAATCTGCTGATCACCGCCTGGCAGGGCGAGACCCTGGTCGGAGTGGCCCGCTCGGTGACAGATTTTCATTTTTGCTGCTACCTCTCGGATTTGGCGGTGGCCGAGTCGGTGCAGGGGCAGGGGATTGGCAAAGCCCTTATTCGCGAGACGTTTTTGCAATTGCAGCCGGGCTGCAAGCTGATCCTGCTGGCCGCACCGCAGGCGGTGGAGTATATTACCCCAAGCTTGGATTTGGCCAGCACCCGAGTGCCTGGGTGATGAGCGGTCTGGATGAGTTGGCATAAGCCCGTCAACTCATCCAGACAGGGTGGGGGTAACTTATCCGGCTCGCTCCAGCGCCGGTTGCCGTGACTTGCCCCAGCGGCGCAGACGCCGTTGCAGTGGCCGCTCCAGCAGGTTGTAACTCAACGCCGAGAGCCCGATCAGCACCGCCAGCATCAGCAAGGTTGCCACTACCCCCAACAGCGGATTGGTCTGGCCATACCACCACTCGGTGAGCCCCGGTGCCAGATAGTGGATGAGCTCGCAGCCGGTGAGTAGCACCAGCGCATGGAGCAGGTAGATGGAGTAGGAGAGATCCCCCAGCCAGTTGGTGAAGCGGTTATCCAAAAGGCGCAGCAGCGGACTTTTGCGCTCCCCCTGGGCGGCGGCAATCCAGATCAGCAGCACGTAGGAGGCGATCAGCAGCAGTGTCAGCTGCGGCGTCATAGTGAACTGCATCAGCGCGAAGGGCAGCACAAAGGCGACCAGCAGCGGCAGATCATGCTTCATCATGGGCAAGCCTTGCGCGGCCTTGACCCTCGGCAGCAGCCAGAGGCCGAGCACAAATTCACTCACCCCGCGTCCCACCGCCAGCGCCCCGCTGGTGACATCCAGGGTGCCGCGACTGTGTACGATAAAGGCCAGCACCGTCAGCGCCAGCAGGGGGGCGAGATGGCTCCAGCGACTGCGGGTGACCGCCAGCGGGATCAGCAGCGGGAACAGCAGGTAGCTGGTCCACTCCACGCTGAGCGACCAGGCGGCGAAGTTCCAGGTCAGCCCGTGATCGGTCACCACCTGCAGCAGCAGGAAGGCGCTTGGCAGCGCCTCGGCCGGGGTGAAGGGGGAACCGAAAGGCGGCATCCCTTCCCACTCCCACATTTTGAACAAGGGGCCGGCGTAGAAGCCCACCCCGTGTTGTGCCTTGTAAAGCTCCCAGCCAACCAGCAACAGCAGGGTCACAAGATAGAGGGGGTAGACGCGGGTCAGCCGCAGCCAGAGAAAGCGACCATAGCTCACGGTACGGGGCGTGCGGGTGAAGGCCTCGCCATAGACATGGGCCAGTACCACGCCGCTCAAAATAAAGAACAGGTCGACCCAGAGGTAGCCATTCTCGATGAGTTGGGTGTGGCCTGCGATTGACTCCATCCATTGGGGAAAGAGTAACAAGCGGGCATGGAACAGCACCACCATCAGGGCCGCGATGCCCCGTAGCGGCGTTAACAGCGGCAATGATTGATTCATAACGGGATCCCTTGTGATGTTCAGCTTGGCCTGACATCTATTTTGTTGTTGTGCCGCCCATCAATCCTGACGGGACGGTTTCCCCGGCTCGGCTGCCGCAGGCGGGATCACACTACGGAAAAGAGAGTCATACGGATGTGATTTAAATCATAAATGTGCAGTTATTGTGCAAAGTAATTTAAACAGAGAAGAAGTGGGGCGCTGGCAGCAAAAGAGGAGAAGGAACGCGAATAAAGCAGAGAGGGTGGTCATCGGGGCGAGCGTCAGGCTCAGGTTTATACGGCGCGATGAAAAACAATCAGGCCCGCAAGGGGCCTGATTGATCACAAGGGGAGGGTGGTTGCCGATCAGCGGGCGCGAACCACCAGACCCTTGAGGTAGAAGCCTTCCGGATAGGCGGTACCGATGGGGTGATCGGAGGCCTGGGAGAGCAGCTCCAGGATCTGGGCATCGCGACCAGCATCGAGCGCTGCATCGGCAACGATCTTCTGGAACAGGCTCTGCTCCATCAGGCCGGAGCAGGAGTAGGTCAAGAGCACGCCACCCGGTGCCAGCAGCTGGAACGCCAGCATGTTGATGTCCTTGTAGCCACGGCAGGCACCCAGCAGCTGGGCCTTGCTCTCGGCGAACTTGGGCGGATCCAGCACGATGACATCGAACTTCTCGCCCTTCTCGCGGTATTCACGCAGCAACTTGAACACGTCGTGACGGACAAACTGGGTGTTGCTGGTATCCAGCCCGTTCAGCTCGGCGTTCTGGCGGGCGATATCCAGCGCATTCTGGGAGAGATCGACGTTGACCACTTCCTTGGCGCCGCCCTTGAGGGCATAAACGCCAAACCCGCCGGTGTAGCAGAAGCAGTTGAGCACCCGCTTGCCTTCGGTGTACTTGGCGGCAGCCTGACGGTTATCCCGCTGATCCAGATAGAAACCGGTTTTGTGACCGTTGCGAATATCCACCAGGATCTTGACGCCGCCATTCTCCTCGATGACCACCGGCTCGTTCGGGGTCTCGCCATAGATGACGCCGGTGCGCTCTTTCAGCCCTTCCTTCTTGCGTACCGCCACATCGGAGCGCTCATAGATGCTGCACTCTGGGTAGAGGGTACGCAGTGCTTGCGTTATCAGCTCACGCTGGAACTCGGCACCGGCAGAGAGGATCTGGCACACCAGAAAATCGGCATAACGGTCGATGGTCAGACCCGGCAGACCGTCGGATTCGGCGGCGCAGAGGCGATAGCCGGTGAGACCCTGACGCTTGATCAGCGGATCGCGAGACTCCTGCGCATATTTGAGGCGATGGATAAAGAAGTCGAGATCGACGGTCTCATCCTTGTCGAAGGTCCAGACTCGGGCACGGATTTGGGAGCTGCCTGACCAGGCGCCACGGGCGAGCCACTTGCCATCGTTGGCATAGATCTCGACGGTATCGCCGTCAATGGGGTTGCCCTGAACCCGCTCAATCCCCTTGGAGAAGATCCAGGGGTGGCGACGCAGCAGGGATTTTTCACGGCCTTTGACGAGATAGATGGAAGCGCTCATGGATGTTTGCCGATGGTAGAAAGAAAAGGGGCCACATTCTATGTGCAATAGTGCGGCTAAGCCAGCCTTTGCTGGTATATGGCAGAGTGACGAATTGTACGTCTGGACAACGCCCGAGTGTTGCATATGCAAGATTTGCAGAATATCAATGTTGGCGTTTCACGCTGTTTATCTTATATGCCACAGTTGGTTGTGCTTGTTTTTTGTTCAGTGATGGCACACTATGTGTGCGCAATGTAGTCAATAAAGCGTTTTAACCTTACTTTATAGTGATTTTCGCTAAAGAGTCATTTGATGATGTCGATAGTGGGGGAGACCATTTTGAATCTTTCCTGTATCGAGCTGTCCATGTTCCTCTCCATCGCTACCAATATTTCTGCCCTCAATGCTTCTCGCCATCTTGGTCAATCATCCAACACGCTGGATTCGGTATATCGACGACTCTCATCCGGCTTGCGCATCAACAGTGCCGCTGATGATGCAGCAGGCTTGCAGATCAGTAATCGCCTCACCAGTGAAGTGAACGGGACCAACACCGCTATTCGCAACGCCAATGATGGGATCTCGGTGATCAATGTCGCCGATGGGGCGCTTGATGAGTCGGTGAACCTGATGCAGCGGATGCGCACCCTGGCACTGCAGTCGGGAAGCGGTGCCAATACGGCAGAGGATCGCGTAGCCCTGAATGCTGAGTTCAAGCAACTGCAGTTGGAGATGGACCGGATTGCCACAGGTACCCGGTTTGCCGGACAGGACCTGCTGGCGGGGAGTTACGAAGGTATCTTCTTGGTCGGTGCCTATGCAGGACAGAATACCGTCATTACCGATCTCAATGCCCAAACCAAAAATCTGGGGGAGATGGAGTGGCAAGCGCGCAGTCCGGCAGGCCGCAAACCGGGGGCATATGACATAGCTGATCTCAAGCTTTCATCTCAGCCTATCACCCTTAATGGCGTCACCTTTGACAAGGACTATTCAACCCTGGAAGCGTTCGTGGCAGATATTAATGGCACAACCTTTCCCAATAATCAGGGACCGGTACAAGCGCAACAACTGCCATTTTCAGTTGCCTCCGCGGTCGATTTATCCGCATTACCCTCCTATATCGATGTGGCGGGCCACTCTGTGGATTTGACCACAGGCATTGATATGACCGGATGGGATCCGGTCAATCCGACAGCAAAAAATAGTGCCATCATGGCAACCGTGGTTCAACGCATCAACAGTACTGCGCAATCGGCAGGTCTGGGTTTTTATGTGAGTGCCTCCAACAACAGCAATCCCGCCAGCAATGCATTGACCATGCATAGCGCCCAGGGCAACAGCCTTGCGTTGGCCAATGGCACAACCCCCCCTCCGCAGCCAGCACCACCGGCGCCTCCGGTGATCAGTAGTTCCTCTCTGAGCTCTCTGTTACCCGATGTTACATCGACGACGTATATCGGTCAGATGGAGCTGCGCTCATCAGGCGACAAGTATTCCAATATTGATATGCAGGGATCCAGCTTGCATGCGCTTGGCTTTTATCAAGAGGACAAGAAGAAATATACCGTTGATAATATTGATGTTCTTAGTGAAGACAACGCCAGCAGGGCCATCAAAACCCTGGATGTGGGTATGAAACAGCTGGGTGTTCAGCGCGCTCGGCTCGGTGCCCAAGCCAACGCGCTGGATTCACGGGTACGCAATCTGGCCAATGCCAATGAGAACCTCAGCGCTGCCCGCTCAAGGATCCGGGATGCCGACATGGCTGTGGAATCGGCTCGCTTGGTCAGCACCCAAATCTTGCAGCAGGCGAGTGCTTCGATTTTGAGTCAGGCAAACAGTCGCCCCAATGCGGCCCTGAGTTTGCTGCAATCCTGAGCGGGACTGCCAGCCGGCATAGCAATTGGTCGCTATCATTCATGGTCACTATCCATAAAGACAAAGAGGCCACCCAATGGGTGGCCTCTTTTCTTATTGCTTCTTGTTGCCGGATGCTATTCGGCAGCGTCAGAGAGTGATCCCCTTGAGTGCCTGGGCCAGTTCGCTGGCGGTGGCTTTAAGCCCCTGCGTACCGGCTACCGAGGCGCTGGCAGACTCCTCCACCTGCGCCGCCTCATGGCGCACTTGATCGAGATTGTGGGTGATCTCGGCGGCGACCGAGCTCTGCTCTTCGCTGGAGGTGGCGATCTGGGTGCTCATCTCCAGCACCGCATCGCTGTGGTTGCTCAGTTTTTCGATATCCAGCCCCACTTCGCTGATGAGCTGCTGGCTGCTGGCGGCACGCCCTACAGTCTTTTCCATGATCTCGTTCAGCGCGCCGGTACCGGTCTGCAGCTCTTCGATCATCTGCTGGATCTCCACCGTCGCCTGCTGGGTACGGCTGGCGAGGGTACGCACCTCATCAGCTACCACCGCAAAGCCACGACCCTGCTCACCGGCACGGGCCGCTTCGATGGCGGCGTTGAGGGCCAACAAGTTGGTCTGCTGGGAGATGGCGTTGATGACGTTGACCACCTCGTTGATCCGGTTGGCGTTGTGGGTGAGCCGCTCGACTGCGCCGGAGGCGTTGCCAATTTCGTCGGCCAGGGTACGGATCGCCTCTATGGTGCGGGCTACCCGGTTGGCGCCATTGGCTGCCTCTTCGCTCGACTGGCGCGTCTGCTGCAGGGTGTCGTTGGCATTGCGCGCCACTTCGCGGATCGCTGCCGACATCTGTTCCATGGCGGTGGCCAGTGAATCCATGTGTTGGCGCTGGGAACGCGCCATGCTCTCGCCTTCGCGGGCATGGTCACGAAACTCGTCGGCGGCCATGGTCAGCGCTTCGGCAGACTCCTCCACCAGTTTGACGATCTGGTGCTGGCGGTCGGTAAAGCGGTCGATGCTACCCGCCAGGGTGGAGAACTCGTCGCGCACCGGAAAGAAGTTGAGTCGGAAGGTGAGATCGCCGTCCGCCACGGTTTGCAGCGCCTTGTTGGTGGAGTAAAGCGCACCGGAGACAAAGGTCATCATGTAGTGGATCACCAGCGCCATCAGGGCGGCTAGCGCGCCGATCAGGAGCAGGGTAGAGCCCTGACCCTCCCACATGGAGAGGTTGCCGGTGTCGAGATCACCGATGACGTAGCCAGCCTGACCCGCTGGCGCGCTAAAGAGGTAGTGCTCCCCTTGCTGTTGCAACCCGCTGCTGCCTTGCCGGGTCAGACGCAGATCAGCAGGCAACACCAGAGTGGGCTGCTGGCTGACCAGCTGCGCTGTGGTCTCGACCCGTTGCTGCAACTGCGCTACCCGCAGGGAGATCTCCTGCTGATGGCTGGCCGCCAGCATATACCAGCTGAGAAAGGCGATGATGAAGAGAGGTAACCAGAACGCGATATGGAATTTTTCACTGATGGTGAGGTGAATGAGATAGCGGTCAACCCACCGGAATTTAACTTCTTTCATAATGGAGCTGCATCCTGCAGAGATAGAGTGTCGGGCACATTATCGTCTCGGGAAATTTTTTCTTAAGCGGAAGGTGTGAGAAATGGGAGAGCAATCGTTTGTCATTCGGGTGTGGGGGCAGGTGCAGGGGGTGGGATTTCGCTATTTCACCCGCGAGCGGGCGCTGCAACTGGGTTTGCGGGGCCATGCCTACAACCTGGAGGATGGCTCGGTGGAGATCCTCATCAGCGGCCCCGCGCAGGGGGTGCAGATGATGCTGGGTTGGCTGGAGCATGGCCCGCGCACCGCCAGGGTGACCCGGATGGAGTATGAAGAGGCGCTGCCGCCCACCGGTCAGGGCTTTCACACCAACTGAAGGGGCGGAGACGAGATGGACGCTGACAAGGAAGGTCTGTTGCTGACTCAGGCAACAAGCTGGGTCGCCCGTTATCAGGAGGCGGCGCGGGCGGTGCGCGAAGAGGCCAGTGAACCGGCCGTGCATGGCTACCGTATCGCGGCGCGCCGCTTGCTGGCGCTGCTCGCCCTGTGGCGGCCACTCACCTATCATCCCGAGCTGGAGCGGCGTCTGCTGCGCTCGGTCGGGCGGCTTTCGGCGCTGCGGGATGCGCAGGTCTACGCCGAGCGTTTTGGCAAGCCGCCTGCCAGCACGGGTAATACCCACAAATCGGCCTGTCGCGTGCCCCTGTTGTCGAGGCGACTGGCCCGCTGGCTTGCGGCGGTGGCGCAGGTGCAGGATGCGCGGGCATTGGCGTTCCTCTATCAGCAGCATCTGGCCCTGAGCCTTGATGAGGCGCAGAGCGCTCTCGATGAACCTATTCCCTGTGTTGGGAAATCTGCCAGCTCCCGTCAGCAACAGTTGCGCCGCTGGCATCGGCTGCGCCTCGAGATCAAGCAGGCCCGTTATGGCGTGGAACTGTTGCTGGATCTGGGGAGTGGAGATCCCTGCTGGTTGAGCACCCTGACTCACTGGCAGGAGCGACTCGGCCAGTTGCAGGATTGGCGTCAATGGCGGCGGAGGTTGCGAGCAGAGCAGGGGAACACCCGCAAGCAGACGAAACTGCGGCAGCAGTTGAAGGGGAAGATCACCGCTCGTTTGTGTCAACTGGACTGCCAGCAGGCGGAGCTAGTGGCGCTCAAACTGGCGATGCAGGCAGGCCACAACGTGGATGACATGCCAAGTCGGATGGTCAGGTATTCAGAACAAAATGTATCGTCCACCAAGTCAAGCGGTGGATAGCCTCGAGGCCGCAATCTGCGGAAGTCATCCGCGACCAGCATCTACAAAAACTAACCAAGCCAAACAGGTGAGACAAAAAAGAGAGGCCGTTTGGCCTCTCTTCTTCTATCTCGCTGTGGTCGCAGTCAGCGATACGCTTACTTGACGCGCATACCAGGCTGGGCGCCTTCCTGCGGCTCCAGGATCCAGAGATCCTTGCCGCCCGGGCCTGCGGCCAGCACCATGCCTTCGGACATGCCGAAACGCATCTTGCGCGGCGCCAGGTTGGCCACCATCACGGTCAGCTTGCCTTCCAGATCTTCCGGGTTGTAAGCGGACTTGATACCGGCAAACACCTGACGGGTTTCGCCGCCGATATCCAGTTGCAGCTTGAGCAGCTTCTCGGCTTCCGGTACCGCTTCGGCCTTCTTGATCAGCGCGACGCGCAGGTCAATCTTGGCAAAATCGTCATAGGTGATGGTTTCGCTGATGGGGTCATCAGCAAGCGGGCCGGTCACTTTCGGTGCCTGCTCCTTGGCCAGGTCTTCCTTGGAGGCCTCGATCATGGCTTCAATCTTCGCAGGCTCGATGCGGGAGAAGAGCGCCTTGAACGGTGCCACGGTGTGATTGACCAGCGGCATCTCGATGCCATCCCAGCTGAGGGTTTCGGCCAGGAAGGCTTCGGCACGTTTGGCCAGCAGCGGCATGACGGGCTTGAGGTAGGCCATTAGCACGCGGAACAGGTTGATGCCGACCGAGCAAACCGCTTGCAACTCGGCGTCAGCCCCTTCCTGCTTGGCAATAACCCAGGGCGCCTTGTCGTCCACGTAGCGGTTGGCCTTGTCGGCCAGCGCCATGATTTCGCGGATGGCGCGGCTGAATTCGCGGCTCTCATAGGCTTCTGCAATGGCGGTGCGGGCGTTGGCGAACTCGGCGTAGAGCTCGGGCTCGGCGCAGGTCGCCGCCAGCTTGCCGCCAAAGCGCTTGGCGATAAAGCCGGCGTTGCGGGAGGCGAGGTTAACCAGCTTGTTGACCACGTCAGCGTTGACCCGCTGCACGAAATCTTCGAGGTTCAAGTCCAGATCGTCGATGCGGCTGTTGAGCTTGGCGGCATAGTAGTAACGCAGGCACTCCGGATCCAGGTGGTTCAGGTAGGTAGATGCCTTGATAAAGGTGCCCTTGGACTTGGACATCTTGGCGCCGTTGACGGTCACATACCCGTGTACGTTGACCTTGGTCGGTTTGCGGAAGTTGGCACCTTCCAGCATGGACGGCCAGAACAGGCAGTGGAAGTAGGCGATATCTTTACCGATGAAGTGGTAGAGCTCGGCGTCGGAGTCCGCTTTCCAGTAGCTGTCAAAGTCGATGTCGCCACGCTTGTTGCACAGATTCTTGAAAGAGGCCATGTAACCGATGGGGGCATCCAGCCAGACGTAGAAGTACTTGCCCGGGGCGCCGGGAATTTCGAACCCGAAGTAGGGGGCGTCACGGGTGATGTCCCACTGCTGCAGGCCGCTCTCGAACCACTCCTGCATCTTGTTGGCCATCTCTTCCTGAATGGCGCCGGAGCCACGCACCCACTCAGAGAGCCATTTTTCAAACTGCGGCAGGTCGAAGAAGAAGTGCTCGGAGTCCTTCATGACCGGAGTCGCGCCGGAGACGGCTGATTTCGGATCGATAAGCTCAGTCGGGCTGTAGGTGGCGCCGCAGCTGTCGCAGTTGTCGCCATACTGCTCCGGAGACTTGCACTTGGGGCAGGTTCCCTTGACGAAACGGTCCGGCAGGAACATGGATTTTTCCGGATCGAACAGCTGGGAGATGGTGCGGCTCTTGATAAAGCCACCATTTTTCAGGCGGCCGTAGATCAACTCCGCCAGCTCGCGGTTTTCGTCGCTGTGGGTGGAGTGATAGTTGTCAAAGCTGATGTTGAACCCGGCGAAATCGGCCTGGTGCTCCTTGGAGACCGCGGCAATCATCTCTTCCGGGGTGATCCCCATCTGCTGAGCCTTGAGCATGATCGGGGTGCCGTGGGCATCATCGGCACAGATGAAGTGCACCTGATGACCGCGCATTCGCTGATAACGAACCCAGATATCGGCCTGGATATGTTCCAGCATGTGGCCAAGATGGATGGAGCCATTGGCATAGGGGAGGGCGCAGGTTACCAGCATTTTACGAGGATCAGTTGCCATATTACGTTCTTGATGTGCTTGTTGGGATGATAGAGTGCCGTGCATGTTACCCGAATTGGGGGTAGCCTGCCTAGGGTTGTGGCTATGCCAACCTTGGCAGCACCTGCCGTTACGATGGCAGGCAAGCCACTGATTTGTGTGCGGTAACCGTTCACCTCAAGATAATGACAAGATAATGAGGAGTTAATGGTGATTGATTCAGTAAAACAGATCCTCGCCGAATTTAAGCCAGCTGGCTGGCACAAGGATCTGGTGGATGCCGGATTCGTTCGCGAGATCATCAATCAGGGTCAGGGGCTCACTATCCGGCTGGTATTGCCGTTTGCCGGTCTCTCGCTGCTCGATCAGCTCAAAGAGAACTACGATGCCAGGCTGCGCAGCGCCACCGGCGCCGCCCGTATCGACTGGGCACTGGAGATTGACGTCGCCAGCATGCCGCGGGCGCAGGGCCTCAATGCCGTGCAGGGCATTCGCAACATCATCGTGGTTGCTTCCGGCAAGGGGGGGGTGGGTAAATCTACCACAGCGGTCAACCTGGCGCTGGCCCTGCAAAAAGAGGGGGCGCGGGTCGCCATTCTCGATGCCGATATCTATGGCCCTTCCATTCCCACCATGATGGGCACCCTCACAGAGTGCCCGGTCAGCCATGACGGCAAGCTGATGGAGCCGGTGATGGCCTGCGGCCTCAAGAGCAACAGCATCGGCTATCTGGTCTCCGAGCAGGATGCCACCATCTGGCGTGGCCCGATGGCTAGCAAGGCGCTGGCGCAGATCCTCCATGAGACCCGCTGGGGCGAGGTGGATTATCTGGTGGTAGACATGCCGCCGGGCACTGGCGATATCCAGCTCACCATGGCCCAGCAGGTGCCGACGTCGGCGGCAGTGATCGTCACCACCCCACAAGATGTGGCGCTGGCCGATGCCCGCAAGGGGATCGCCATGTTCAACAAGGTCAATGTGCCGGTGCTCGGCATCATCGAGAACATGAGTTATCACGTCTGCAGCGCCTGCGGTCATCATGAGCCGCTGTTCGGTACCGGTGGCGGCCAGAAGATGGCAGAGCAGTATCAAGTGGCACTGCTTGGTCAATTACCGCTGCACATCGATATCCGCCAACACATGGATGATGGCTGTCCGACGGTGTTCGGCGCACCGGAAGGAAGCCTGGCTCAGGCCTATTTGAAGCTGGCTCGCAGGGTAGGGGCTGAACTCTTTTTCAGCGCAAAACCGATTGCGACCCCCCTCTATGCCATGGCGCTGGATGAATAATCGGCGGTCGGTCACTTGAAAGGGAATTGAGGGTGGGCATGACCCACCCTTTTTTATATAATGGATCGGTTTAAACCATCCCCACTGCTCTTCTCTTTTAGGTATTTGTCATGTCTGATACTCAACATTCGTGTGTGATCATCGGTATTGCGGGCGCATCTGCGTCTGGCAAAAGTCTTATAGCCCAGACCATTTATGAAGAGCTGGTGGCCGAACTGGGCGCAGGTCAGATTGGTGTGATCACCGAAGATTGCTACTACCGTGATCAGACCCACCTGACCATGGAAGAGCGGGTCAAGACCAACTATGACCACCCTAACGCGCTGGATCACGACTTGCTGGTACAGCACCTGAGCCAGCTGGTCAAAGGTGACGCGGTTGCCATTCCCCAGTACTCCTACACCGAACACACCCGGATGAACGAAGTGACCCCGTTTGCGCCGCGCCGGGTGATCATTCTGGAAGGGATCCTGCTGCTGACCGACAGCCGTCTGCGGGATCTGATGGATGCCTCCATCTTTATGGATACCCCGCTCGACATCTGCCTGTTGCGCCGTCTGGTGCGTGATGTGCAGGAGCGTGGCCGTACCATGGACTCCGTGCTCAAGCAGTACCAGAAGACGGTGCGTCCGATGTTCCTGCAGTTTATCGAGCCGTCCAAACAGTATGCCGATGTGATCGTGCCCCGTGGTGGCAAGAACCGCATCGCCATCGACATGCTCAAGGCGCGTATTCGCCACATGTTGATTGGTTAAGATGAAACAAGCCGGGTGATGCCCGGCTTTTTTAAAAGCACAATTTGTCAGGAGAGTCGCCCAATGCGTCTGTGTGATACCGATATTGAACGCCATCTGGATGAAGGCAAGATCGTCATTGAGCCACGGCCCGGGGTAGAGCGGATCAGTGGTGTCAGTGTCGATGTGCTGCTGGGTAACGAGTTTCGGGTGTTTCGCGATCATACCGCGCCCTATATCGACCTGAGCGGCCCGAGCAGCGAGATGGCCGATGCCATCGATCGGGTGATGAGTGACGAGATCCACATCCCCGATGGCGAAGCCTTCTATCTGCACCCGGGTCAGTTGGCGCTGGCGGTGACCTACGAATCCGTTACTCTGCCTGCCGATATCGTCGGCTGGCTGGATGGCCGCTCTTCACTGGCGCGCCTGGGTTTGATGGTGCACGTGACGGCGCACCGGATCGATCCGGGTTGGTCCGGTCGTATCGTGCTGGAGTTCTACAACGGCGGCAAATTGCCGCTGGCGCTGCGTCCGAAGATGAAGATCGGCGCCTTGAACTTCGAGATGCTCTCCGGCGTCGCGGCCCGTCCCTACAACAAGCGGGAAAATGCCAAGTACAAGAGCCAGCAGGGCGCCGTTGCCAGCCGTATCAATCAGGACTGATGACAGGCCGCACAGCAACGATCCAAGGGAGCACAAGGTGCTCCCTTTTTGCATCTGGAATCAAACGGATATGGGGTTGATGGTACTGGTCGGATGAGATTGGCGGGGCAGGGACGTTTTATCACCACGTTTGCCCGTATTTCTGTCATAAAAGCGTCATAAAAATGAAATTATTGGCTTAATTGTCAGCTATTTTTGCCCTTTCCCGCAATCATTGGCGGCTTTAATTAATCGATGGCAAGCCGCACGAGGACTGGCTCTAGGATATTTTTTTCCAAAAAGCTCTTTTTTTTTATGGCTGAAATATTTCAATGGTGGCTATGGTGTTGGCCGCCATCTGGCATAATCCGCCGCAACTCATAAACAGGCTTTTTTTTATGTTTGAAATGTTTAGTGGTTTGGGTTTGTGGTGGTCAATCGGTTTGGTATTGGCCGTTTTTTTTGTGCTTGCCTATGAATTTATCAACGGCTTTCACGATACCGCCAACGCGGTAGCAACGGTTATCTATACCAAGGCGATGCCAGCTCACCTGGCGGTCGTCGCATCGGGGATCTTCAACTTTTTCGGCGTCATGTTTGGTGGACTGGGTGTGGCCTATGCCATTGTCCATCTGCTGCCCATCGACCTGCTGCTTGGGATGGACTCCACCCAAGGGTTGATCATGGTCTTCTCCTTGCTGTTTTCCGCCATCGTGTGGAACCTGGGCACCTGGTTCTTCGGGATCCCGGCCTCCAGTTCACATACCTTGATCGGTTCCATTTTGGGGGTAGGCGGCGCCTATGCCTGGATCACCCATAAACCGGTGACAGAAGGGATCAACGTGGGCAAAGCGATCGACATCATGCTTTCCCTCATCATCTCTCCCACCATCGGTTTCATCATCGCGGCGCTGCTGCTGCTGGCGATGAAGCGCATCTGGACCAGCAACAAGATCCACAAAACGCCGGAAGAGCGCCAGCTGGTGGATGGCAAGAAACACCCGCCGTTCTGGGCGCGTCTGACCCTGGTGGCCTCAGCCATGGGCGTCAGCTTCGTACACGGCTCCAACGATGGCCAGAAGGGTATCGGTCTGGTGATGCTGGTGCTGATCTGTATGGCGCCCGCCTATTTCGCGCTGGACATGAACAGCCGCGCTTATGACCTAGATCGGACCCAGGATGCCAACCAGCGCATCATGGAGATCTACCAGCGCAACCAGTCCGCCCTCTCTGGTGTCATCAACTTCTCTGCACCGGCAACGGCTCAGGAAGAGCTGATGACCCACTGCTCCGCCGATGGCGTGCTGCAGGCGATGGCCACCCTGGATGCCCGTCTGGGTGCCGTGCGTACTTATGATCAGATGAGCCTGACTGACCGCCGCGAAGTGCGTCGTCTGCTGCTCTGTATCGATGACACCGCCCGCAAGGCTGCCAAGCTGCCGCTGCCCGCCAAGGAGCTGACCGATCTGGCCAAATGGCGCAAGGATCTCACTGCGACCGCTGAATACGCACCGACCTGGGTGATCGTCTCCATCGCGCTGGCGCTCGGTTGTGGCACCATGGTGGGCTGGCGTCGTATCGTCCATACCGTGGGCGAGAAGATCGGCACCACCGGCATGACCTACAGCCAGGGCATTGCGGCCCAGATCACGG
The DNA here is from genome assembly GCF_040907905.1 of Aeromonas sp. s13. Lineage (NCBI taxonomy): Bacteria > Pseudomonadati > Pseudomonadota > Gammaproteobacteria > Aeromonadales > Aeromonadaceae > Aeromonas > Aeromonas sp. s13. Next base: position 124,128 of record NZ_JBFOCS010000035.1, read on the forward strand.
CTGCAACCTCCATCGGAGTCGCCAGTCTGACTGGTATGCCGGTGTCCACCACCCACATCCTCTCTTCTGCGGTGGCGGGGACCATGATTGCAAACAAATCCGGCCTGCAGAGCCAGACCATCAAGACCATCCTGATGGCCTGGGTGCTGACCCTGCCGCTGACCATGCTGCTCTCCGGCGGTCTGTTCATCGTCAGCCACCATCTGTTTGGTGGATAATATCGCTTTTTTTCTAAGGGCCCGCGGGCCCTTTTTTCATATCTCCGATTCTCTTTAATATGCCAACAAACAACGTTGTGCATTAAAATTATCAATAGGTGTGATGCTAAAAATTAACGCTTTGAATGAACTTTCTCAGAGATATACAAAGCGCAAACACAGGAGAAAGCAGGGCGTTTTCCTGTAGCAACACTCCCTTCAAAATCCCATTCACCCGCTCCGCCAACGCATTCTGGTAACAGTCATACCCATCCTTCATCGAGCATTTCACCCCGTACCGCTCATGTAATGACTGATACAGCCCAGAGCAATACTGCACGCCGCGGTCTGAGTGATGGATGAGTTCACCG
>NZ_JBFOCS010000036.1:0-30902 GCF_040907905.1 Aeromonas sp. s13
GTTGGACATCACCGCATCCACCTCGGCCTGCTCCACCATGGGCCTTATCAATCTGACGACAAGGGTGCCATGGTTAATACCAGCTTGCCGATATGACGGCCTGAATCCAGCAAATGGTGGGCGGCGGCGGCCTCATGCAGCGGGAAGGTCTGGTAAACCTGCGGTTTGACCTTGCCCCTTTCGATAAATGGCCAGACATGAGTTTGCAGCTGGGCGATCAGATCGGCTTTTTCCTGCGGAGTACGCGAGCGCAGGGTAGAGCCGATATGGGTCAGCCGCTTTTGCAGCATGGGAAACAGATCCAGATTGGGGGCGGCGCCCGCAATAATGCCGATCTGGACTATGCGGCCATTGATGGCGGCCGCCGCATAGTTGCGCGCGACATACTCCCCGCCAATGATATCGAGAATGATGTCGGCGCCATGCCCATCGGTGGCCGCATGCACGGCCTCGACAAAATCTTCCTTCTTGTAGAGCACGGCCACATCCGCGCCCAGCTTGATGCTGGCGGCCTGCTGCTCGGGTGAGCCGACCGTGGTGATGATTTTTGCGGCGCCAAATGCCTTGGCCAGCATGGTGGCGGTCGTGCCGATGCCGGAGGCGCCGCCATGAATCAAGATGATGTCGCCTTTTTTAAACTGGCCCCGTTCAAACATATTTGACCAGACCGTCATAAAGGTTTCCGGCAGTGCCGCGGCTTCGACAAAGCTCAATTCGGGCGGCAGGGGCAGGACATTGCTCTGGTGGGCGACGCTGTACTCGGCATAGCCGCCACCCGAAATCAGCGCGGCGACCTTGTCGCCAACCTTGAGATGCTCCACCTGCTCCCCCTTGGCGACCACGACCCCGGCGACCTCCAGCCCGGGAATATCCGATGCCCCTGCCGGAGGCGGGTAGAGCCCTTTGCGCTGCATCACATCCGGCCCATTGATGCCGGTCGCATAGTGCCGGATCAAAACCTCATCGGGCTTGGGCGTTGGTGTGGCGCGGGTGGTCAGTCGCAAGACATCGGGGCCACCTGGCTGGGTAATCTCTACCGCGTTCATGGTGGCGGGAATGGAATAGGCGTTATGCATCAGCGGCTCCTTGTAACGAGGTGATATGAGGTTCCCCGGATGGGATGAGCACCAAGATAGTGGAGATTGCTGATGAATAAACGCAGTATTATCCCTCACCTGCAATGCAAAAATGCATTTCAATCGGGAGTCGTGATGAACTGGGATGATGCGAAAATTTTTCTGGCGTTGCATCGGGAAGGGAGCCTGAGGGGCGCCGCCCGTGTGGTCGGGGTCGATCAGGCCACCATTGGCAGACGGATTGCCGCACTGGAGCATCGTCTGGCGGCCACGCTGTTTCTCCGTACATCCAAGGGGTATGTGCTGACTAATGTCGGAGAGATAGTGCTGGCCAGCGCCCAGCAGATGGAGCTGGCTGCCATTGATTTCGTGCGGGCGGCGCAAGGGGTCGACAACCGCCTGGTCGGGGAGGTCAGTGTGGCGACCACAGACACCCTGGGGATGGATTTTTTGATACCGGCCCTGACCGAGCTGCATCAGCGTTATCCCGATATCAGGGTCATCCTCAATACCTCGACCCAGGTGCTCAATCTGTCCCTGCGGGAAGCGGATATCGCGATCCGGACGGTGAAGCCGGACAATCCCGACCTGATTATTCGCAAGCTGGCCTCCTGGCCGGTCGGGTTGTATGCCTCCGCCGACTATCTGGCTCGCCATGGCATTCCCGAAGCGGGCACCGGTTTTGCGGGCCATTCGCTGGTGGTGTATGAGCCCCACTGGCAGAGCGCTCGCTCGCCAATGATGCTCGAAGAGGCGGCCGAGGGGGCTACGGTCGCCGCGGGGGTCAATACCAGCCTGATGCTGCGTCAGGCCCTGTTGATGGGGTTGGGGCTTGGCGAGGTGGCGGTTCCGCTCGCAGAGCAAGCCGGGTTGGTGCGGGTCTGGCCCGAGCGGCAGTTACAGCAATCCTACGATGTGTGGCTGGTGACCCATCAGGATGTGCAGCATGCCGCGCGGGTCAGGGCGGTCATGGATGCCATCGTCAGGGCATTTGCCGCGATGGCCTAAGTCTGGCGGGGATTCTGTTCAGGTTTTGTCGCAGCGTGGTCACACCTCTTGCCATAGTCATGGCGGTTGAGGGAAAACCCTCATTTACTTGGTCTCTGACAGTCAATACTGTGAGACCGAGTCCACCACTACTGGAGCCTGACCCATGACCGACATGCTTGTTGACGATAAACAACCGACCCCGGATCCGGCAGAGCAGAATGCCTTCTTCCCGTCGCCCTACTCCCTGAGCCAGTTCACCTCGCGCAAATCTGACCTTGCCGGGGCCGACTATCCCGCTCCCTATCGGGAGGGGCGCTGGAAGATCCTGCTGATCGGGGCCGATGAGCGTTATCTGCCCACCGACAACGGCACCCTGTTTTCCACCGGCAACCATCCGGTCGAAACCCTGCTCCCCATGTATCACCTCGACAAGGCGGGCTTTGCCTTTGACGTGGCCACCCTCTCCGGCAATCCGGTCAAGTTCGAGTGGTGGGCCATGCCCGGCGAAGATGAAGAGGTGTTGGGGCTCTATGCCAAATATCAGGCGCAGTTCCGCCAACCGGCCAAGCTGGCCGACCTGCTGAAGCTGGCGCTGGCCGCCGACTCGGACTATATCGGCGTCTTTATTCCCGGCGGCCACGGCGCCCTGATGGGGTTGCCGCAGAGTGCCGAGGTGAAAGCGCTGCTGGAGTGGGCGATGGCCAACGATCGCTTCATCATCTCCCTCTGTCACGGGCCTGCTGCGCTGCTGGCGGTGGCCAATCCAGAGACCTTCGCGGGCTACAAGATCTGCGCCTTCCCCGACGAGCTGGATGCCCAGACCCCGGCAATTGGCTATATGCCTGGCCACCTTACCTGGAAGTTTGGCGAGAAGCTCAAAGAGATTGGCTTTGAGATCGTCAACAACGGCATCTCGGGAGAGGTGTGCCGGGATCGCAATCTGCTGACCGGTGACAGCCCGCTGGCTGGTAATAACCTCGGCAAGCTGGCCGCCACCACCTTGCTGGAGACGGTTGCCAAGCGATGAGGTTGTCGTCATCGCCAGCGAATGCATTGCAGGTCGCGGTGGCGCTGGAAGGGTGCCAGCGGCTGGAGGAGATCCAGCAACTGGTGCGCGCCTTTGCCACCCCGCTGGGGTATCACCGCTTTGCGCTCTTCTCCATCAGTGCCAGCGAGGAGGGGGTGGTCGAGCATCTCTACTGGCTGGAGGGGGAGTGGCTGGAGAGCGGCGAGGCGGTCGACCTGCATGCCTATATGCGCGAGTGCCCGATGGCGATGCATATCAGGGAGCGAGACCAGCCCTTCTTCTGGAGCAAAACGGTTGGCGCTGCTGGCGAGCAGTACCGTATCGTTCGCCATCCTGAGGGGCCGGGCCGACATGGCTTGCAGGTACCCGTCTATGGGCCGTTGGGACTGGAAGGGGCGATGAGCTTTGGCGGCGATCAGATCGATGCCAGTGCCCACACTCGGGTTGGCCTTGCGCTGATCGCGGTGGCGGCTTTTCATGCTGCCCGTCGGCTGATGGAGATGCCGGTAGCGGGTCACGAGCGTGGCCTCACTGGGCGCGAGCGCGAAGTGCTGGAGTGGGTCTCCCGGGGTTGGCGCCATGCCGATATCGCCACCACCCTGAAACTCTCGGTGCGCACGGTCGAGAACCATCTGCGCAGTGCCCGCCGTCGACTCGGTGTAGCCACCACGGCAGAGGCGGTCAGAGTGGCGATCAGGAACCGCGATATCGAGGGCTGAGGGGCTACCCCTTTGTCTGGCATGTAAAAAGAGACCGGCATATAGCCGGTCTCTTTTTTATTTCCGCAACCTTTACGCCTGCGGCGGGGTGCTTTCCGCGTTGGACATCACCGCATCCATTTGCACCAGGGCGCCAGCGGGCAGCTCGCTCACGCCAATCACGGTGCGGGCAGGCAGATAACCCGGGAAGTATTTGGTGTAGACGGCGTTGACCGCATCAAGGTCGGCGATATTGCCGAGCTGGATATTGACCTTGACGATATCGTCCATCACATGGCCGATGCTCTCCACAATCGCCTTGATATTGCTCAGGCACTGGGCGGTCTGCTCCTTGATGCAGCCAGCCAGGATCTTGCCGGTGGCGGGGTCTATCGGCAGCTGCGCAGAGAGATGGTTGTAGTGGGAGAAGGCGACGGTCTGGCAATGGAGCGGGCTGCGCGGTGCCTTGTCGGTATTGCGGGCGCGGATCACCAGATTGTGTCTGTCTTCCACCAGTTGTGGCGGGGTGCCGTCACCGTGGGAGATGACCGCATCCATCTGCACCCGTGCCCCCATGGGCAGGGCGGCGGCACTGACCACCGAGCGGGCAGGCAGATAGGCCACGGCGCGGGCAATGGCGGAGTCGGGGAAGAAGGTGGTGTAGACCTCGTTGACGGCCTCCAGGTCGGCCAGATCGGTCAGATAGACGGTGACCTTGACGATATCGTCAAACGACACGTCGATACTCTCCAGCACCGCCTTGATATTGCGCAGGCACTGGCCCGCCTGCTCCTTGATGCCACCGGCAACCAGCTGGCCCGAGGCGGCATCGACCGGCAGCTGGGCGCCGATATTGTTGTAGTGGGAGAAGGCCACGGTATGGGTGGAGAGCGGATTGTGCGGCGCCTTGTCACTGTTGCGGGCCAGTTTAATCAGCGGGCAAGGATCTTGCGGGAAGGTACCTTCGCCATTGGAGATGATGGCATCGATCTGCACCAGCGCGCCCAGCGGCAGGGCGGCGACGGCGAGGGTGGTGCGGGTCGGCAGATAGCCCGGGAAGAATTCGCGATAGACGGCGTTGACCGCCTCCAGATCCGCCATCTCTTTCAGGAAGATGGTCGCTTTGACCATATCGTCCATCACATGGCCGATGCTCTCGATGATTGCCTTGAGGTTGCTCAGGCACTGTCTGGCCTGCGCGGTGACATCGCCACTCACCATCTTGCCGGTGGCGGGATCGACCGGCAGCTGGGCGGAGATATTGTTGTAATGTGAAAACGCCACCGTTTGGGTGCTGGGGCCCAGATCCTGGGGGGCATTGGGGGTATTTCTTGCCGACTTGATGATGGTGCCACTCATAGATATGCCTCTTTTTAATATTTGTTGTTCATTCAGGTACAGGTTTACCCCATCTTGTTGTACGCCGTGGCCACTGCGCCAGCGGCGGCATCCCCGATTATTATTTGTGTTCCAATCAATTACTGAGAGGAATAAGGGAGAAGAGGACAGGGTAGATATTTCAAACGCTGCGATTCTATGAGTGGCTATCAGGGGTTGCAAACCGCTGATTGCATTTCTATGAGATGGCTCAATGGGTGCAAATTTAATCACATTGCTATTCCATTCACCCGCAATCGTAGCCAATTCGTGCGCAAATGGTGCCGAACCGGCGGACGGCCTTGCCCTGACTGGGTTTGCTCTCCCCCTCTTCGGGATATTGGCGTGTGAATAAAGGGTTAATATTATGCGCCGATGTGCAAATAATGCATATCATGGTGCATGGATATCTGTTTTAAGCTTTTTTAAGGGGCTATGAAAATTCCCGTGAATATGCATATCCACCTAATTAAAGATACCTCTGGAATATAATTCACGGCTTTTGCATTCCTCTCTGTTAATGATTATTCGGGCATACTCGATGATGCTTTGCTGGCAGCCGGGATCTGTTATTAACGGCATAAAATTCTATGCCATGAATTTGCACGGCGGATCTGCCTCTGCTGCACAGGAGTGGGGAGCATGGCGTTGGCGTGACGGAGTGCGGGAGCTGTGACGTTGGATGAGAGGTGGTGCTGGATAAGGAAGGGGGAGGGGGTGGCAATCCGCTTCTCTTCACGCCGGTTGCATCCCCCGATGGGTGGTGTTGCCCCGCGTCGTCGCTTTTTCCACTTTTTGTGGCTTTGTCTGATCTCCCTCTTATCTGTGGCTGGTTGTGATGATTGGGATGGTTTTCAGGGCTCGGGAACAGTTCAGATGATTTCGCAGTAATAAAGTTCAATGTATTGTTTTTAAAGGGAAATGTGTCAAAAAATGGATTTATCGACCGCTTCTTATAGTTTCTTGATGAAACTGTTAATTAGTGGCGTGATTGCGAGTCAGGTCGCTTTTTTCACTCGCTATTAATCGTATGATTAATAAGGTAATCAAGGAGCCCTGACGGAGAGCATCGAAGCACCGGCAGGCCATTGCCCAGGATTGGCAAGCGAGATCGCGTCGCGATCATCATTACCTGACTGCGGAGGATTTATGCTGGGTTTCGTTCTGGGCGATATGTATTGTCAAACATCTGGGCAGCGGTTACCTCCTCGCCTGGGAAAGAGCTTTCCCATTCCTGCCGATTACCGACTGCGCGGCCGGGTATCCGCCGCCATCATGACCATCGAGAGCCTGCTCGATACCCCTTATCCGCAAAAGCAGTTTCGTGATCTGGTCTTTGGCGCCTTTATCGAGCGCCAGCGTCGGCTGTTTGGCGAACATGTGATTGTGGCCCGCATGGAAGGGGAGGAGGGGCTGGAGCTGTCGATTGATCTCTCGTTTGTCAGCACCGCCGTACCTGTGGGCCTGCTGGCCATCTCTGAAGAGCTGGCTCTCGCCACGGCGCCGCGTCCCAAGAAGATCCATCCCCACTACGAGGCGCTGTGCAAGGCGATCGACTGCATGGTGATGCTGATGTTTTATGGCAAGGTGATCCGCCAGCGGAATACGGTGTTGGAAAATATCGGCCATCAGTTTGGTTATCAACCCGCGGCGACCCTGACGGCGCGTGTTGGCAAGGGTGGGGAGGATGATTACGACGCCTTCATGGTCAATATCATGACCTGTATTGCTCACTCCAATTCGCTCAAGGAGGCGCTGGAGAACGCCAGCCGGATGGGAATTCAGGAGCCCGCTTTCTTCTGCATCGTCGGGGCGATTGCCAGCACCCTGTGGGGCGTGCCCAGACAGTGGGCGTATCAGGCTTCACAGCTGATCCATCGATCCCACCACCACTACATCCAGAATCTGCTTCGCTGTGAAACTCGTGCCGGGCGGCGCCATATCAATCTGGAGCCGCCAAAGCCCCCGCTGTTTGCACCGATCCGGCAACAGGTTGTGCGTCTGTTCAAGGGGGCACACTGATCTGCAGCCCCCTTGTCATCACTCAGGCGGGATAAAGCGCACCCAGCACAGCCGGACGGCTGGCGCCGGTGACGGCGGGCAGGTTGCCCGGCTTGCGGTGGACAAAGCACATGGCCAGCCAGGCAAAGGCTGCGCCTTCCACCCAGTCGGGGGCAAGGCCCAGCTCGGCAGTGCTGGCGATGCGCCATGCAGGCAGCAGGCTGGCCAGCTCCTTCAGCAAGGGGGCGTTATGGGCACCGCCGCCGCAGACAAACAGCTCGGCTTTCGGCTGGCTGGCACCGACTGATTCGGGCCGAGCGGGCAGTTGGCGGGCGATGCTGTGGCTGGTGAGCGCCTGCAGGGTGCGCTGCACATCCACGGGGGCGTATGAAGTACCTGCCAGCTCGCCATCGAGCCAATCGAGGGTAAACATCTCACGTCCGGTGCTCTTGGGGGCGGGGGCGGCGAAGTAGGGGTGAGCCAGCAGCTTCTCCAGCAGGGCCGGGATGGGCTTGCCACTGACGGCCCATTTGCCACCGGCGTCATAGCTGCCGCCGTGGGGCTGATGGCGGCGATACCAGCCATCGAGCAGGGTGTTGGCCGGGCCGGTATCAAAACCATATACCCCGCCCGGATTGCCCGGCAGCACCGAGATATTGGCGATGCCGCCGAGGTTCAGTACCACTCGCAGGGCGCCGGGTTTGGCAAACAGCGCCTGATGGAAGGCGGGCACCAGCGGCGCCCCCTGACCGCCGAGGGCCATATCCATGGTGCGAAAATCGGCGATAACGTCGATGTCGGTCAGGGCGGCCAGCAGGGCGGCGTTGCCGATCTGCAGGGTAAAGCCAAGCTGGGGGCGATGGCGGATGGTTTGGCCGTGGCTGCCGATGGCGCGAATATCTTTGGGCTCGAGCTTCGCCTTGGCCAGCAACGCGTGGGTGGCGGCGGCAAACTCTCGCGCCACCAGATTATCGGCTACCCCCATGCGGTCGATTTCGTTGTCGCCCGGGGTGCAGAGGGCATGCAGCGTGCGGGCGGTCTCTTGCGGCCAGGGGTGACAAAGCGCCGCTTCGACCCGCAGTTCATCCCCGGCGATCATCACCAGCACGGCATCAATGCCGTCCATGCTGGTTCCCGACATCAGACCGATATAGCGCTCAGCCATGGTGTCTCCTTACATTGCTGCTTGAAAATGCGGTGTGCAGAGAGGGTGAAGAGGGGGACGGCTTTCATCCCATGCCACATGGCGTGGTCTTTGACATCAGACCGATATAACGCTCAACCATGGTGCATCCTCAATGCGGACCGGAAAAAGAGTGAGAGAGACAGGATAGATAAGCCCTTGCTTCCGTGCCACATGCCGCTCCCGGTGTTCCATCTCATCTTATGTCCGAAAGTGGACTCATTTCAATCTGACTGCCTGGCGCGGGCTCAATAAAAGGGGCTGGCAGGGCTTTCACCCTGCCAGCCCTGATGGCTTAGTTGCCGCGACTATCCCGCTTGTTCTGGGCCAGCTGCAGCTCGGGGTTGTCGAGCTTGGCCAGTTGCGGCATCGCCAGCTTTTTGAAGTTGGCCAGCTCGCGTCCGCTCAGGGTCTCTGCCTGCGGCAGGGTGAGGGTGCGCGGGTTCTTGTGAATGCCGCCCACCACGAATTCGTAGTGCAGGTGCGGGCCGGTGACGCGACCTGTGCCACCCAGAGTGCCGATGGTCTGCCCCTGCTTCACCCGCTGTCCCTTGTTGACGGTGCGCTTGGAGAGGTGCAGGTACTTGGTCACATAGTTGCCGGCATGCTTGATAAAGACATAGTTGCCGTTGAACTGGTTGTAACCGGCGGCCACCACGCTGCCGGAGCCCGCCGCCATGATGGGGGTGCCCACCGGCGCCACATAGTCGATGCCGTTGTGGGGGCGGATCTTGCCGGTCACCGGATGGAGGCGGCGCGGGTTGAAGTTGGAGCTGATGTATTTGAAGTTGACCGGCGCGCGCAGGAAGCTCTTGCGCATCGCTTTACCTTCCGGGGTGTAGTAGTTGCCATCTTCATTGAGCACGGCGCGGTAGGCGGTGCCCTGGTTGACGAACTCCGCCGCCAGAATATCGCCGGAGGCGACCCGCTCGTCGTCGCGGAACTTGTCTTCATAGACCACCCGGAAGCTGTCTCCCGGCTGCAAGTCCTGGGCAAAGTCGATGTCCCAGCCGAAGATGGCGGCCAAGTCCATGATCTGATCTTCGGTCATCCCCGCATCCACCGCGGCGCCCCAGAAGCTGGAGCGGATCTCGCCCTTGCTCACCTGTTCGCGGGTGTCGAGGGCGATCTTGACGTTGCGAGCGACAAAGGTCTCCTCCTTGCGGCTCACCTTGAGCGCCTGCTCCAGACTGTGGGGGTAATAGAGGCTGTGCAGCTCGCCGTTCTCGGTGAGCTTGAAGGTGAGCTCCTGCCCCGGTTGCAACATGCGCAGGGGATCGCTGCCCTCGAGCTGGTCGATCAGGTGCAGATCCGTGGTGCTCAGGCCAATGCGCTGGAAGATCACCCCCATGTTGTCGCCACGGCGCACCTTCACCTGCTTGGTGATGTAGCGCGGCTTGGGCGGGGTAACGGGCTGGGCGGCTTCGGCAGTCAGCTCGTCGTTCAGCGCGTTATCGTTAGCCGGTTCCCGCAGGGCAATCTCGTTGCCGTTTTCATCGACCCGTGTTGCTACTGCCTGTTCGCTTGGCCAGGCAGCCAGCATCATGATCATGATGCTCAAGATCAGCACCATCTTGCGGTGCCAGTGGGGGAGTGCGTTGAAGGCGTGCCAAATAACCATGAGAAGCAGATGAAGTCGGGCAGAATGGACGGATTTTACAGCCTTTCCAATTGGCCCGCCATTCCAGTAATATGTTTGGCCCTGTGGAATCGTGATGGAGAGTCAAAAAATGTCCCAGCTCGAGGTGGCGCTAGCCGAGATCAAGCGCGGAGCGGAAGAAATTCTGGTTGAAGAAGAACTTGTCGCCAAGTTGAAGGAAGGGCGCCCGCTGCGCATCAAGTTGGGCATGGACCCGACCGCCCCCGACATTCACCTGGGTCATACCGTGATCCTCAACAAGCTGAAGACCTTCCAGGATTTGGGCCATGAAGTGATCCTGCTGATCGGCGACTTCACTGCCATGGTGGGTGACCCCTCCGGCAAGAACGCCACCCGTCCGCCGCTCTCCGAAGAGGCCATCAAGCACAACGCCCTCACCTATGCCGAGCAGGCGTTCAAGATCCTCGACCCCGCCAAGACCCGCATCGAGTACAACTCGACCTGGCTGAGCGAGCTGGGTGCGACCGGCATGATCAAGCTGGCGGCCAAGCAGACCGTGGCCCGCATGATGGAGCGTGACGACTTCAAAAAGCGCTACACCGGCGGCCAATCCATCGCGATTCACGAATTCCTCTATCCGCTGCTGCAAGGCTATGACTCGGTCGCGCTGAAGGCGGACGTCGAGCTGGGTGGTACCGACCAGAAGTTCAACCTGCTGATGGGCCGCGAGCTGCAAAAAGATGCCGGCATGGCGACCCAGTGTGTGCTGATGATGCCGCTGCTGGTGGGTCTGGATGGCGTCAAGAAGATGTCCAAGTCCGCAGGCAACTACATCGGCGTTCACGACGCTCCGGGCGAGATGTTCGGCAAGATCATGTCCATCACCGACGATCTGATGTGGAACTACTACGAGCTGCTCTCCTTCCGTCCGCTGGCTGAAATTGAAGAGTTCAAGGCAGGTATCGCTGCCGGTACCCTCAACCCGCGCGATGTGAAGATCTGGCTGGCCAAAGAGATCATCGCCCGTTATCACGACGAAGCGGCGGCCGAAGCGGCCCACGAAGATTTCACCCAGCGTTTCTCCAAGAACGCCATTCCGGACGAGATGCCGGAAATCGAGCTGGCTCTGGAAGGCGAAGGTCTGGCCATTGCCAACCTGCTGAAAGAGGCCGATCTGGTGGCCACCACCTCCGAAGCGCTGCGGATGATCAAGCAGGGCGCGGTCAAGGTGGATGGCGAGAAGCTGGAAGATGGCAAGGCACTCATCGGTGCCGGTACCGCCGTCTATCAGGTCGGCAAGCGCAAGTTTGCCCGCGTGACTGTCAAATAAGCAGTACCGTCAAATAAGCCGTCGCATCAGGCAAGCTGGTCATCAAACCGGTTCAAGCTTGTTCAACAGGGCCTCCTTCGGGAGGCCTTGTTGTATCTGGGCGGCACGGATCTGGGCGATAAAGTGCCGCAGCACGGCACTGCCTGGGTGTGGCCGTGTCGCCAGACTGATGCTGGTCATCATGCCGTTGCCCTCAATGGGGTGATAACTGACCCCGAGCGGGCGCAGCGCCGCCACCGAGCTGGGCACCAGAGTCACGCCAAAGCCCGCCTGCACCATGCCGACGGTGGAGATCACCTGCGGACATTCAGGCCCCAGTATCGGTTCGAACCCCGCCTCCCGACAGAGGCCCACGATGCCGTCATAGAGCCCGGGCCCGATGGCGTGGGGAAACAGAATAAAACTCTCGTCCTTCAGGCTGGTCAGTGGCAAGGGGCCCGGCTTGGCCTTGGGATGGCTGGTCGGCAGGGCGATCAGCAGCGGCTCCTGCTCGATAAGGTGATGGGCAAAGCCCTCGCTGCCCCGGCAGGGGAGCCGCAAGATGGCTGCATCCAGCCGGTCGTGGCGCAGCGCCTCTACCAGTGCCGGCATGGTGCCCTCCTGCGGGGTGAGCGCCACCTCGGGGTAGCGTTCCCGATAGTCGTGCAGCAGGGTCAGCACCGCGGGGTGGAGCACGGTAGAGCCGGCAAAGCCGATCCGCAGCGCCCCCTGCTCGCCCCGGGCAATCCGCTTTACCTTCAGTTTTGCCGCATCGGCCAGCGCCAGGATCTGCGCCGCATCCCGATAGAGGCTTTCGCCCGCCTCGGTCAGTTCGACACTGCGGGTCAAACGGCGCAGCAGCGGGGTGCCCAGGGTCTCCTCCAGCTTGCGGATCTGCTGGCTCAGGGGCGGCTGGGCCATGTTGAGTGATTCGGCTGCGCGGGTGAAATTCTGTTTTTCAACAACGGCCATGAAGTAGCGGAGCGTACGAAGTTCCATATCGATTGAGTCTCAAAGTCATGGGATCAGCGTATTGGTGTTGAAATGTGAACCAAGTCACCATTGGATCCGAACGCTAACAGGATTCACGGTGGAGGTGAAACCCGAATGGAACATATTGCAACATCTGACAGTGCCGGGTGCAGCTGTGCCCTCGAAGTGAGCCAGCAGTTTTCCCGCTGGCGCAGGCAGCATGACGGTGGCGAGATCTACCAGAGTTCCCTGATGAGCGCCCTGCTGGCGGGGGTCTACGAAGGGGAGACCACCATGAGCGAGCTGCTGCGCCACGGCGACTTTGGCCTCGGCACCTTCAATCACCTCGATGGTGAGCTGATCGCCTTCGAGCGCCAGATCCACCAGTTGCGCTCCGATGGCTCGGCCCGGCCCGCCCGCGCCGATCAGAAGACCCCCTTTGCGGTGATGACCCATTTTCGCCCCTGTCTGGAGCGTCGCTTCGACCATCCCCTCAGCCGTGACGAGATCCACCAGTGGGTGGATCGGTTGGTGGGATCCGACAACGTCTTTGTCGCCCTGCGCCTCGACGGCCAGTTTGAAACAGCCAAGGTCCGTACCGTGCCGCGTCAGGAGCCCCCCTATCGCCCCATGCTGGAAGCCATCGAACAGCAGCCGCTATTCCGCTTTGCCGCGGTGGCGGGAACTCTGGTGGGCTTTCGCTGCCCGCCGTTCGTGCAGGGGGTCAATGTGGCGGGTTTTCACGAGCACATGATCACCGCCGATCGCAAGGGGGGCGGCCATCTGCTCGACTACACCATGGCCCACGGCACCCTGCGACTTTCTGTGGTGCGTCACCTCAATCTGGCCCTGCCATCGGATCCCGCTTTCCGGCAGGCCGACCTCAACCCCGCCGATCTCGATCGCGCCATTCAGGCCGCCGAAGGCTAATAGACAAGGAGCAATATCATGGAAAACAGACAGTGGAAGTGCGGTGCCGAGCTGGTGGTTCGTCATCTGGAGGCACAAGGGGTCAAGCAGGTGTTCGGTATTCCCGGCGCCAAGATTGACCGGGTGTTCGATGCGCTGGAGGACTCCCCCATCGAGACCATAGTTGTGCGCCACGAGGCGAACGCCGCCTTTATGGCGGCCGCCGTGGGGCGCCTCACCGGCAAGGCGGGGGTGGCGCTGGTCACCTCGGGCCCCGGTTGCTCCAACCTTATTACCGGGCTGGCGACCGCCACCTCGGAGGGGGATCCCATGGTAGCGCTGGGCGGTGCTGTGCGCCGTGCCGATGGCCTCAAGCTCACCCACCAGAGCATGGATACGGTCAACCTTTGCCGTCCGGTCACCAAGTTCAGCGCCCAGGTCAACAGCGGGGCGGCAATTTCGGAAGTGATGGCCAACGCCTTTCGCGCCGCCGAGCTGGGACGGCCGGGGGCGGCGTTTGTCAGCTTGCCGATGGACATCATCAACAAGCCGGTGCAGGGCAATGTGCTGGTGCCCCGCGAAGTGCCGGAGCCGGGCTGCGCCGATGAGCAGAATATGGAGCAGGCATTGACCCTGCTGCGCAACGCCGAGAATCCGGTGGTGCTGCTCGGCCTGATGGCGAGCCGGCCGGAGAATGCCGAAGCGGTACGCGCCTTCCTCGACAAGGCGCGGCTGCCGGTGACCGGTACCTATCAGGCCGCCGGGGTGGTGGACAGCTGCCACTTCGATGACTTTGCCGGACGGGTCGGGCTCTTTAACAACCAGCCGGGGGATCAACTGCTGGCAGGGGCCGATCTGGTGATCTGCATCGGCTACAGCCCCATCGAGTACGACCCCGTGCTGTGGAATGGCGACAGGGAGCGGCGCATCCTCCATATCGACGTGCTGCCCGCCGATATCGACAGCAGCTACTGCCCGACCGCCGAGCTGGTGGGGTCGATCCGCGCCAACCTGTTGCAGCTGACCCGCATCATGGGCAATCCGAAAATCCGTCCCCCCGAGGTGGATCGGCTGCTGCAAGGGGTACGCCAGCAGCGACTGCGACTGGCGATGCGGGCCGATGATCTGCACGGCAATCCGGTTCACCCCTTGCGTATCGTGCGCGAGCTGCAGGATCTGGTGCGCGACGACATGACTCTCTGCGTCGACATGGGCAGCTTCCATATCTGGATTGCCCGCTACCTCTACAGCTTCCGCGCTCGTCAGGTGCTGATCTCCAATGGTCAGCAGACCATGGGGGTGGCACTGCCGTGGGCCATCGGTGCGGCGCTGGTGCGGCCGGGTGAGAAGGTGATCTCGGTATCGGGGGATGGCAGCTTTATGCAGTCGAGCATGGAGCTGGAGACGGCGGTGCGTCTCAAGAGCAATATCGTTCACATCATCTGGGTCGATAACGGCTACAACATGGTCGCGATGCAGGAGCAGCAGAAGTATTGCCGCACCTCCGGCGTCTCTTTTGGCCCCATCGATTTCAAACGTTACGCCGAATCGTTCGGGGCGGCCGGTTTCGCGGTGCGCTCTGCCGACGAGCTGCGCGCCACCCTGCGGGCCGCACTGGCGGTGGAGGGGCCTGCTGTAGTGGCGATCCCGGTGGATTACTCCGACAACCCGGGGCTGATGGCCCAGCTCAGGCCAGAAGTATTGGCATAAGTGGGGGTGCAGTGCTGGCCTGAATCTTTGTGTAAGGGCAGGCAGACCAGCCCATATAGCAAAAACCGGCATCAATGGATGCCGGTTTTTTATTGCTACGCGGGATGGGTAGCCTTAACGGGCCAGCTGGACGGCGGCGCGTGCGCGGGCCGGTTGTGGGCGTTGTTTGGCTTTTGGCGCGCAGGCCATCTTCAGGCGCAGCCACTCGCGCCACAGCAGCCAGCAGAGCGGCAGGGTGAGCAGCAGCACGGTCGCGGGCTGGGCCATCAGCACCCCATCACGCCCCCACAGTTGCGGCAGCAGGAAGATGAGCGGCAGCAGCAACACGGTTTTGGCGATGGAGATGACCAGCGCCTGACGGGTACGCGCCATGGATTGCAGCAGCACTATGCCGAACATGATGATCCCCTCCAGCGGAATGGCGCCGAGGTTGAGGGTCAGGCTGCTGATGGCGGCGGCCAGCAGTTCGGGATCCTTGTCGCCGGTATAGAGCATGGCGACCTGTCCCGGTAGCAGCTGGATGGTGAGCCACACCAGCATGCCGTAGATAAAGGTGAACTTGAGCCCCATCTCCATCAGGTACTTGAGGTTGCGGTGGCGCTTGGCCCCTGCTGCTTTGCTGATGAGCGGCTGAATGCCGAACGCCAGCCCCTGCAGAATGACGATAAAGACAGCTTCGGTGTAACCGGCCACGGTAAAGCCCGCCAGATCCTTCACATTGCCGTACACCATCAGCTGGCTGTTGTGCAGCATCAGCAGCAGGCCGAGGTTGAACTGGGCAATCAGGCTCGGCAGACCGGTAAAGAGCAGGTGCGGCATGGCGGGGAGGTTGGGCACCAGATCCCGCCAGCTGAGGCGCAGCCGCGCCCAGGGGGTAAAGAAGTAGCCTAGGCCGATCAGGCTCACCGCACCCTCTGCCATCAGGGTGGCTTGCGCGGTCCCGATTAGTCCCAGCCCCAGCCGACCCACCATGATGTAGTTGAGGATGATATTGAGCACGGCGCCGCTGCTCACCAGCACCATGGCCAGCTTCGGGCGGCCATCGTTGCGCAGCAGATAGGGTACTGCCAGATTGCTGGCCAGCAGCAGGGTACCGCCGCCAATCCAGGTGAGGTAGTCACTCGCCTGTTTCCAGGTCTCGGTGCCCTGTTCAATCCCCAGTCCCAGCAGGATATCGGTGTGGGTGTAATAGAGCAGCACCGGCGCAACTACCCCGAGACCGGCCAGCAGCCAGAGGGCGTTGACCAGCGCCTGACGGGCCAGCTTGTCGTTTTTCGCCCCTTGCTGGAAGGAGATGGCGGTGGCCGCCCCCATGCTGATCATGGCGGCCAGGCCGATCAGCACCATGATGACCGGATAGACCAGGTTGATCCCGGCGAGGCCAGCGGCACCGACATAGTGGCCGACGAAGATGCCGTCGATGAGGTAGTAGGCCCCCGAGACCAGCATGGCAAGAATGGAGGGGAGGGCGTAAGCCCAGAAGCGACGGGTCATGGCCCGTTGCCGCAGTGTTAAATAGGCAGACATATCTGTTCTCTCGGGGAGTTCGATTATCGAACAGCTAGTCTAGATTAATACTTATTTGGTGATAATCAGGATTTCACTTGATGAATTGCTGAGTATTACTCACTAATCCGGGGTTTTGGTAGTGAGCCTTGAGCATGTCGATCAGGATGCGCAAGCCGCTGCCCAGCTGATGCCGACTGGGATAGAAGAGGTAGAAACCGGCAAAGGTGGGGCACCAGGGCTCCAGCACGGTGAGCAGTTTCCCCTCCGCGACCTTCTGGCTCACCTCCTCTTCCAGACAGTAGGCGAGCCCCAGCCCCGCCTCGGCGGCGCCCAGATAGAGGGCCGGGGTGCTGGTAGTGAGCGGCCCGGTCACTTCGATCTCCAGCATGGTGCCATCGGCGGCAAAGGCCCAGCGATAGTGATGGTGCGGAGTGAGGCGATAGCCGATACAAGCGTGGCGACTCAGCTCGCTCGGGTGCTCCGGCGTACCGTGCTCCGCCAGATAGGCCGGGGAGCCCACCACCAGATAACGCTGGGGCGGGCCGAGGGGGATGCCGATCATCTCCTTGGGCAGCAGATCGCCATAAAAGAGCGCGGCATCGTAGCCATCTTCAATCAGCCGGGGCATCAGCTCCTGCTCCACCACCTCCACCTGCATCCGCGGATAACGGGCCAGATAGTCGATCAGCACAGGTGCCAGCAGGCTGTCGATGGCGCCGCGGGGGGCGCAGAGTTTGAGTCGCCCCACCGGTTCATCGCTGTTGCGGGCCAGCTCGCAAAGCGCCTCTTCAAGAGTATTGAGGGTGGGGAGCAGCTGCTTGAGCAGCCGCTGGCCCGCTTCGGTCGGTACCACGGCGCGGGTGCTGCGGTTGAGCAGCCGCACCCCCAGACGGGCTTCCAGCCCCTTCAGGCTGTGGCTGAGGGCGGAGGCGGAGACCCCGAGTTCGAGGGCGGCCTTGCTGAAACTGCGGTGACGGGCGACGGCGGCAAATACCGCCAGTTCGGCGAGATCGGTACGGGTAATGGTCATCATCAATCAACAAAAAGGCGTAAGTCACAAGGGTACGCCAAGGCCGTGCTGCACACAATCCGCGCTAAACGGGTGGCTTGTTGCAAATATGTAGCTGCTCGCAGGCCATTGATTCCAGTGAAACTAAGTTGAATTGTTAAAAAAAACTCACAATAAGGCGCTTTGAGTGTGATCTTGGTCGTCCGAAAGGCGACCAAAATCAAACTTTGGTTGATTAATTCAAAAAAACGCTGTGATTAATAAGGGCATTTAATTAAAGTCAGCCCATCAAGAGTGGCGCACGTTAATCGGTTGTTAAGTGAAACGGGCGCCGACCCTCAGGGTCAAAATCTCGCACTGTTGTTTGTTGCAATCCTGTTGTCACAAGGAGTGATGGCGAGGTTGCCGGGGGGCGAGAGGTTAATATCAAGGACGGACAGCAGGCGTTCCAGGGAGATGGAACCGGGCCAAGGCCCGACCAAACAAGAATCCCATTTTCCTAGATGACAGGAACAACGTATGTCTGACATGAATATTGCAGCTGATGGTCGTTTAGCCAGCAACACCTCCCGCGGCGTCAACAAGGCCGATGTGGTCTGGATGCTGGGTCTGTACGGTACCGCGATCGGTGCCGGTGTGCTTTTCCTGCCAATCAACGCCGGTGTAGGTGGCCTGTGGCCGCTGGTTGCCATGTTGATCCTGGCGCTGCCGCTGACTTTCTTTGCTCACCGTGGTCTGACCCGCTTCGTGCTGTCCGGCTCTACCCGTGATGGCGACATCACTGAAGTAGTAGAAGAGCACTTCGGCAAGACCGCAGGCAAATTCATCACCCTGCTCTACTTCTTTGCCATCTACCCGATCGTGCTGATGTATTCAGTCGCCATCACCAACACCGTCGAGAGCGTGATTGTTCACCAGCTGGGCATGTCTGCACCTCCCCGTGCCGTTCTGTCACTGGCCCTGATCCTCGGTCTGATGGCGGTTGTTCGTCTGGGCGGCCAGGTTATCGTCAAAGCGATGAGCGTGCTGGTATTCCCGTTCGTACTCACCCTGATGGGTCTGGCGTTCTACCTGATCCCGCACTGGAACGGTGCCATCATCACTGAAGCTCCGGCCCTGTCCGACGCCTTCAACGGTGACTTCATCAAGACCCTGTGGCTGGCTATCCCGGTAATGGTGTTCTCCTTCAACCACTCCCCGATCATCTCCTCCTTCGCGGTGGACAACAAAGGTCGTTACGGTGAAGGTGCCGAGAAGAAGTGCAGCAACATCCTGCTGGGCGCCCACGTCATGATGGTAATGACCGTTATGTTCTTCGTATTCAGCTGCGTACTGAGCCTCTCCCCGGCTGACCTGGCTGCTGCCAAAGAACAGAACATCTCCATCCTGTCCTACCTGGCCAACCACTTCGATAACCCTGTTATCGGTACTGTGGCTCCGCTGATCGCCATGGTTGCCATCAGCAAATCCTTCCTGGGTCACTACCTGGGTGCGCAAGAAGGCATGAACGGCCTGATGGCCAAGGCGCTGCGCGAGAAGGGCAAGAACGTTGACACCAAGCAACTGAACAAAGTCACTGCCGTGTTCATGATCCTGACCACCTGGGCCATCGCCACCATCAACCCGAGCATCCTCGGCATGATTGAAGACCTGGGCGGCCCGATCATCGCAATGCTGCTGTTCCTGATGCCGATGTACGCCATCACCAAGGTTCCGGCCATGCGCAAATACGCTGGCAACATCAGCAACGGCTTCGTGACCATCATCGGCCTGATCGCCATGTCCGGTATCATCTACAAGCTGATTGCCTGATAACTCCGGTTACCAAGTTGAATGAAGAAGCCGCCTCGCAAGAGGCGGCTTTTTTTATGGCTTTTTGGGGCGGCGAGCGGATGCGGTATCGCTACTTCATCAGCTTCTTCACCTCGTCGCTGGCCAGCGCCTTGTTGAATTTGTCCCGCGCCTCTTTCCCCTTGGCGGAGTTGGTAAAGCAGACGTGGAGGGACTTGTCCTCGAGGATCTTGCCGTTGAAGCCGAGGTTGGCAGCAACGTCCTTGAGTTGGGGATCGCTCTCCAGCAGATAGGTCATCACATTCTGGTCGATAACCGCCAGATCGAGCCGACCGTTGCCGAGCTTGAGCAGGTTCTGGCTGTCCGAGCTGGTGGCGTCAGCCGAGAGCGCCTTGCTGGCCACTTTTTCGTCGAACTCGGTGGTATTCACATAGCCGGTGACGACACCAATTTTCTTGCCCTTGAGGTCATCAAGGGTCTGCCAGGTGACCGGCTGATCGGCTCGCTGGGCAAAGCCGAGGGGGCCGTTACCTATGGGGTCGGAGAAGAGGCAACTGCTCTTGGGGTCGAGATACTCGGGGAAATAACCCAGTACCTCGGGGTTGTTGGTCGCCTCGTCCACGGCCCGCTGCCAGGGATAGAACTTGATGGTCAGCGGGTCGCCAGCCAGGGCAAAGGCTGCGGTCACCACCTGACTGCTCTTGCCCTGCTCAGGGAGGCTGGCGCTGGTGTAAGGGGGCCATTCAAGGCTGGTCAACACCGCCGCCTGAGCGACCGACATGCCGAACAAGGGAAGAGTGGCCAGGGCGAGGTGCTTCCATTTCAGGCTCATAGAGATAACTCCTTGTGGTCAAACACCCCTTAAAGATAGCCCCCGGTGTCGATTGCGGATGCCGGCTATGGCTGACCGGCATCCGTGCCATCTATTTGTTGTCGATATTCTCCGACTGCCAGAGGGCATAGCCCTTGCCGGAGGCCGTGGTGGGCAGGTCGATCTGCATCAGGTCGTTGCCGATGACAAAGGGGCCCGAGTAGCGGGCGCGCAGATCTTGCGCCAGATCTTTGATCCTGATCTTGCCGTTGAGGCCGATATGGCTGAACACGGTCAGCGCCGGTTTGGCTTCGTTCATTACCCGAGCCGCCTGCTCGGGGGAGGCGAGGTGACCGGCGATCGCCTTGTAGCCGGGGTTGGCCTTCATCTGCTCGGCAGAGGTCATGGAGACGCAGTGCACCAGCAGGTCGGCCCCTTTGGCCTGCTTCACCACTTCGGGGCTGTAGCGGGTATCGCCGGAGAGCACCACGCTGTGGCCGTGATAGTCGATGCGATAGCCGAATGACGGCTTGATGTTGACCCCGTGGTCGTTGTCAAAGGCAGTCACCTTGACCCCGTCATGGTTGTAGACCACCCCGGCGGTGACCTCGTGGCTGTTGATCTCCACCCCGTCCAGCGGCGTTCCCTCATCCTTGACCCGGGTGGCGATGTCGGTGGCGTAGGCCTGCTGCAAGCCACGGGCGAGAGCTGTGGTGCCTTTGGGGCCGTAGAGTTCCATCGGCGCGTGGCGCTGGCCATAGGCCGGTTGCAGCCAGCCGGTCAGCCAGAGATCCGCCAGCCCGTTGGTGTGGTCGGAGTGAAAGTGGGTGAGGAAGAAGGCGTTGACCCGGCCGATGGGGATATGCAGCTGCCACAGGCGAGTGGCGGAGTTGCGGCCAAAATCGAACACCAGCTTCTGGTTGCCCGCCTCGACCAGAGTGCTGTAGCCGCCCCGGCTGATCTGGGGCACCGGAGTGCCGGTGCCGAGCAGGCTGACCCGAAAGATATCGGGCTGGGCTTGAGTTGCTGAGGCAGGGGCCTGATCGTGGTTGCTGATAAAGCTGCTCTCGGCAGCCTGACTGGCGCCGCTCGCCAGCAGACCGACCAGTAATGCGGCCAGATAGGTACTTTTCATGGGGATTTATCCTGTGGGGAAGGGATGGCATCACTGTATTGGTAACCAAAAGTTGAATAAATTGGCTAAAATCTATTTCTTACTAAACTTTTGGTTGTGAATCAGTGCCTTGGTCGCGGGCCAAACGGCCTTGAAACGGGCAAAAAGGAGGGGTTGTGGACCGATTGACCAGCATGCGTATCTTCACCCGGGTGGTGGATCTCGGCTCCTACAGCGCGGTGGCGAGCGAAGAGGGGATCAGCGCCCAGATGGTGAGCAAGCATGTGCTGGGGCTGGAGCAGTGGCTGGGAGGCAAGCTGTTTCACAAGACCACCCGCCAGCAGACCCTCACCGAGCTGGGCCAGCTGTTTTTGGCTCGCTGCCAGCGGGTGCTGGAGGAGCTGGCACTGACCGAGTCGCTCACCCAGAACCTGCTGGCCGAGCCGGCCGGACGGCTGCGCATCGCCGCTCCCCTCAGCTTTGGCCACCACCGGCTGGTGCCGCTGCTGCCCGCTTTTCTCGACCGCTACCCCAAGCTGGATCTGGATCTGCAGCTCACCCCGCGCTGGGTCGATCTGGTGGAGGAGGGGTTTGACGCCGCCATCCGCACCCTGCGCCCGCAGGATGAGGCACTCATTGCCCGTCCGCTGCTGACCCAGCACTACCGGCTCTGCGCTGCCCCCTACTACCTCAATCGCCACGGCGTGCCCCGTCATCCGGCCGATCTCGCTCGCCACCAGTGTCTGCATGGCAACTGGGGCGAGCACGAGCGCTGGCAATTTGTTGGCGAGGATGGCCAGAGCGAGGAGGTGCGGGTTGCCTCGCGCCTGCGCATCAATCACTGGCCAGCCTTGTTGACGGCTGCGCTCTCGGGGGCTGGCATCACCTTGCAGCCAGCCGAACAGGTGCGTGAGCATATCGCTGCGGGGCGTTTGCTGCCGCTGCTTGGTCGCTATCAGAGCCCTGCCAAGACCCTCTATTTCATCTATCCGGCGGCGCGGCGGCAGGTGCTCAAGATCACCCTGCTGGGGGATTTTCTGGCCGAATTCCTGCAAGCTGGGCTCGAGCCTGAATAAAAGGCTGCATATTTTCGCCGCCACGCTTAACCATCGTGCTTAACAAAGGGGCGGTGGAGGCCTAACATGGCGGGATGTTTTTTTAGTCAGGACAAAAGGATATGTCTGGGTTGAAAAAGGATCTCGGGCTCTGGCAGGGGATGGGGCTGCTCGCCACCTCGCTGCTCGGCACCGGGATCTTCGTGGTACCGGCGACTGCCGCCTCGCTGGCGGGCGGGGCCTCGCTCTGGGCCTGGTTGCTGCTGATTGCGCTGGTGCTGCCCATCGCCTTTACCTTCGCTCGCCTCGGCCGTCGCTATCCCCATGCGGGCGGCGCGCCGCACCTGATCGGCCTCGCTTTTGGCAACGGCGCCGAGCGCTTCTCCGCTTTCCTCTTTCTGGCGGTGCTGCCGGTGGGGCTGCCTGCCGCCCTGATGATTGCCGCCGGTTTCTGGCACGCCCTGTTCGAGATGGGGGAGTGGACCCTCTGGGCCATCCAGCTGCTCACCCTGCTCGGGGTCTTTCTGCTGGGGCTGCGCGGGGCGCGATCTTCCGGCAACCTGCAACTGCTGATTGCGCTCGCCATTCTGGGGCTCACCCTGCTTATCTGGTTCAAGGGGGAGGTGAGCTGGCGCGATGCGGCCCGGCCGCTGCCGAGCGCGGACGAGTGGCCCGCCATGGCTACGGCGCTGGCGGTGATGTTCTGGTGTTTCGTCGGGCTGGAAGCCTTTGCTCACATGGGTGAGGAGTTCAAGCGGCCGGAGCGGGACTATCCCATTGCCCTGCTCGGCGGTGTACTGCTGGCGGGGCTTATCTACTGGGTACACTCGCTGGTGGTGCTCAAATATGGCCTCTACGGCGATGAGGCGAAAAACGCCACCGCCATCCCCTCCCTGCTGGCGCTGCTGTTCGGCCCCACCGCCAAGTGGCTGGTGGCGGTGCTCGGCTACCTCTCCTGTTTTGCCAGCATCAACATCTACATTCAGGGCTTTGCCCGGCTGATCTGGAGCATGGCGCGGGAAGGCAAGTTGCCCCCCTCGCTGGCCGTGCTCACCGCCCGCGGCGCGCCGCTGCGGGCGCTCACTCTGGTGCTAGCCATCTGCCTGCTCTGCATCACCCTGATCATCTGGTTGCGACTGCCGCTCGATGAGCTGATCCGCTACGCCAACGGCAACTTCGTGCTGGTCTATCTGCTCTGCATGGCGGCGGGCTGGCGCCTGCTCGGCGGGGTGGGCAAGGGGCTGGCTGGGGTGAGCGTGCTGCTCTGCGCTCTGGTACTGGTGGCGCTCGCTTCTCAGGTGCTCTATGCGGTGGTGCTGAGTCTTGGCTACGGCTGCTTCTCGTTGTGGCGGCGTCATCTGCGCCGTAGTCGTCAGCAGGATGCGCTCTCAGTGGCGAAGTAACGTCTCCCCGATGGTCGAAGAAATGAGAAAGCCCTGATGTTCAGGGCTTTTTGATTTCGGCATATGGGATGTTCATATGAATACTAGTTGGCACGCTATTTGCCGAAAAGTGCGGTGTCGGATCAACTCAACGGCGATTTATAGCCAAAAAAAGTGGGATCCAGCTCCCGTTTTGCTTAAAGTGATCCCTTCCGATCCCGGTGGTCGGAATGCCCGCAAGGATGCCCTTCAGACGTAAACAGGATGGCCTGGCCAGACTGACTCTCAGAGATGTGATTGCTTCGGTTCTCTTTTTATCTGTCACCTGTGGTGATAGCGCCTTGTTCCGTTCAGTCAGCCCGGGTTTTGCGTCTCTCTCATCGTGCATTGTCACCATCTGCAGCGAGTGAATCATGAGCGAATCGGTTTTTGAGATCCACGACTGGACCCTGAGCGTTGACGACAACATGTTGTGTCGCCCCGACCGCGAGGTCTACCTCGAACCCAGACTGGTCAACCTGTTGCGGTTTCTGGCCCATAATGCCGGCACCGTGTTTGGCCGCGATGCCCTGATCAACGAGGTGTGGGATGGCGCCGAGGTGACCGATCAGGTGGTGACCCAGTCCATCTTCGAACTGCGCAAGATCCTCAAAGATGGTCGCACCGATGCGACCGACTATATCGTCACCGTACCCAAGCGCGGCTACAAGCTGGTGGCACCGGTGCGGCCGCTACAGGTGGTTTCCGTGGTGATGGCGGACGAGCAGCCCGCTCCTGCGGTCAATACAGCTCTCTCCGACAACCCGACTCTATCCGATCTGAGCCCGCCCGTGGCTGAGCAGGATGATGATGATGCACAGCCCAATGTCGCCCCTTTTCCCGCCGGGCCCCTGACCCGCGCCATCTCCACCCATGCCAAGGATGCTCGCAGCCGCTGGAAGATGGTGAGTTTCGATATCTTCGTTGCCATCGTGCTGATCGCCATTGTCAGCATGCTCAGCTACCAGCACACCAGCCCCCAGGTACACGCCATGCTGGATCCCAATCTGCTGGTGTTCCGCTTCCACTCCGGTATGGATGACAACAACGAGAACGTGCGCCTCGCCGACGGCATTACCCGCGCCTTGATGGGGGAGGTGGCGGTGGCCACGCCGCTGCGGGTGCAGTATGGTGCCACCACTCTGATGGGGGGCATCATGCCCGGCAAGGAGCTGAGTGTGCGGGTCACCCGCCAGCCGCGCGGCACCTATCTCGATCTGGAGTATCGCAATATCAATACCAACCGGGTGCTGTTCAGCCATCAATACCAGCTCAGTCGCCACAGTGTGCACGGCGTGTTGCAGGCCAGCAGCCAGGATCTGCTGCGCGCCCTCGACCAACCCGATGCCGAGCCGGGGATGGGCTGGCCCACCGATGATGCCTCCCTGATGGCGATGATGGAGGCGCAGTACTACATCAACAGCCGGGATCCGGTCGCCCTCAAACGCGGCATCGATCTGCTGGAGCAGGCGCTGATTGCCCATCCGGATCAGCCGCTGCTGCTGGCGGAGCGCTATCTGGCTGGCGAGGCGCTGGCCACCCTGGCGGGCAAATCCGAGAGCGAGCGGCTGCAGGGGATTGGCACCCATCTCGCCAGCGTGGTGCAAAACAGCGGCGCCCTGCCAGCCCGGGTGTGGGAGGCGTTGACCCTGCAGGCGATCCTCAACGGCCAGCAACAGCAGGCCAACTATCTGCTGGAGAAGGCGGCGAGTCGCGGCCGCTCTGTGCTCTATTACATACTGCAGGGCAAGCTGGCGGAGCTGGACGGTCGTCCCGAGGCGGCGGGGGATGCCTACAGTCAGGCCTTTCTGATGGAGGCGACCGAGCAGACCTATCTGCTCTGCCAGCAGCTCGGTTTCTACAGCAATATGGAGAGCCTCACCCCGGCTCTGTTCAATGCGCTGGGCCAGAGCAAGGTGAAGCTCTTCTAGCGCCGCAGTTTTGGTTTTCCCCCGGTCGGTGCGGTTGCCGACCCCATCCACAGGCTGCCTTCGGGCGGCCTGTGCGGTTTCTGCTTGTTTCAATCCTGCTTGTTTGCCACCGGGGATAGTCGCTCTGGTGCGGCCGGATTTATCCCCCGCAGCTCCCCACTATCCCCATTTGCCTTTGTCTTGCACGCAGCATTCGCGGCACTCGAGTTTGCCCGGCTTTGCGCCGCGCGCAGCTTGTGACATCTGCTCATTGTTGGCGGCGGGATAAGCTGTCCGTCACGACCCATTTCTCATTGCTTACTGGTTATCGCCGTTGCGCTTTACCTCTGAGTTTGGATTGTGATGAGCCGAGCGGAGGGTCAAGCAGGAGGTGAGCGGCCACTCAGGGTGATGGTCAGCTGGGCGTTCGGATGGTTACAAGGGGAGGGGGTGCATTGGGAGCTGCTTTATCCCGGGTTTATCTGGCCAAAAATATCAAGGCGGCGAGATAAGGGGGTTATCAAGGGACAAGAACGGGGCTGTCTGATATCAAGGTTTTATCAAGATGGTGGTGCGACATGACGTCAAGGTTCTGTTTTTAAATGATTTTTATAAAAAAGTGGTGAAGCGGCGAAAAAAGTTGCCTCATATTTTTATCCGTTAGCTGGTCTTTATGTTTTCCGGGGATGAGAGGCCTAGTCTGTGCCCATTCTTTGGCGGGGCGTTCCGCCAAATGTGTATGTGACGACCCGACCTTTTATAGAACCGGAGATCTTATGTCCCTAGATACGAGCAAGAAGATTGGCCTTATCGCCTGTACAGGTGTGGTGGCTGGCAACATGATGGGGAGTGGCATCGCGCTGCTGCCTTCGGCACTGGCCACCATCGGCTCCATCTCTGTCTTTAGCTGGGCAATCTGTCTGGTAGGCGCCATGGGCCTCGCCTTTGTCTTCGCCCGCCTTGCTACCAAGAACCCGCAAGAGGGTGGCCCCATTGCTTACGCTGGCGAGATCTCTCCGGTGTTCGGTTTCCAGACCGGTGTGCTTTATTACCACGCCAACTGGATCGGTAACCTGGCCATCGCCATTACCGGCGTCTCCTACCTCTCGGTCTTCTTCCCCATTCTCAATAGCCCAATTCCGGCCGCCGCAGCCACCATCGCTGCCGTCTGGATCTTCACCTTCGTCAACCTGCTTGGCGGTAGCTGGGTGAGCCGACTCTGTACTCTGGGTCTGGTGCTGATCCTGCTGCCAGTTGTCGGTACAGCGGTGATGGGCTGGGGTCATTTTGATGCCACTGTCTATAGCCAGAACTGGAACACCACCAGCGGCAGCGACCTGCATGCGGTCATCAGCGCCGTGCTGATCTGCCTCTGGTCCTTCGTCGGTGTTGAATCTGCCGCCGTCTCTTCCGGCATGGTAAAGAACCCCAAGCGTACCGTACCGCTCGCTACCATGCTGGGTACCGGTATTGCCGGTGTTATCTACATCCTCTCTACCCAGGTGATCAGCGGCATGTTCCCGGCCGGTGAAGTGGCTGCCTCCGGCGCCCCGTTTGCCATGGCCTCTTCCGCCATCTTCGGTAGCTGGTCTGCGCCATTCGTTTCTGCCTTCACCGCCCTGGCCTGCTTCACCTCGCTCGGTTCCTGGATGATGCTGGTGGGCGAAGCGGGCAAGCGTGCCGCCAACGACGGCAACTTCCCGAAAATCTACGGCGAAGTGGACAAGAACGGTGTGGCCAAGAAGGGTCTGATCCTGGGCTCCCTCAAGATGACTGCCTTGATGGTTGGCCTGACCGCCTTCACTTCCCAGTCCGCTCACGCTGCCGATCTCTTCAACGTGCTGACCACAGATGCGGTGCTGCTGACCATGCTGCCCTACTTCTACTCCAGCATTAACCTGATCCGCTTCGAGGGCATGACCTCCCGCAGCATCGGCGCGATGATCTTCTCCGGTGTTGCCTGTGTCTTCTGTCTGGTGGCCCTGATGGGGGCCAAGGGTTCCAACCTTACCGCTACCTTCGTGGTGTCGCTCATCATCCTGATGTTCTACGCCAAAAAACAGGGTCTGCGTCAGCACGACGCCCTGCTGAACGAACAACCCAGCAACTAATTCCCCCTTTTATCTTCCGAGCGCTCTTCACTCACCATCCCTGATGGAGAGCGCCCCTTTACGTGTGGAGCATTACGATGAATATCATTGCCATCCTCAACCACCTGGGCGTTTTCTTTAAAGAAGAACCCATTCGCCAGCTGCAAGCCTCCCTCGAGCGCAAGGGTTTCGAGGTTGTTTATCCGGTCGACGTCGCTGACCTGCTGAAACTGATCGAGAAGAACCCCCGCGTTTGCGGCGCCATCTTCGACTGGGACAAATACTCTTTGGGCCTGTGCAAGGAGATCCACGATCGCAACGAGAAGCTGCCGATCTTCGCCTTCGCCAACGACCAGTCCACCCTGGATATTCACCTGACCGACCTGCGTCTGAACGTCCACTTCTTCGAGTACCGTCTCGGCATGGCTGACGACATCGCCCTCAAGATGGGTCAAGCCACTCAGGAGTATCAGGACGCCATCCTGCCGCCGTTTACCAAGGCGCTGTTCAAGTACGTGGAAGAGGGTAAATACACCTTCTGTACTCCGGGTCACATGGGCGGTACCGCCTTCCAGATGAGCCCGGCCGGCAGCATCTTCTATGACTTCTACGGCCCGAACGCGTTCAAGGCTGACGTTTCCATCTCCATGCCGGAGCTGGGCTCCCTGCTGGATCACTCGGGTCCGCACAAGGAAGCCGAAGAGTACATCGCCCGTACCTTCAACGCTGATCGTTCCTATATCGTCACCAACGGCACCTCCACTGCCAACAAGATCGTCGGCATGTTCTCCGCACCGGCGGGCAGCACAGTGCTGGTTGACCGCAACTGCCACAAGTCGCTCACTCACCTGATGATGATGAACGACGTGACCCCGATCTACTTCCGTCCGACCCGCAACGCCTACGGCATTCTGGGTGGTATCCCGCAGAGCGAATTCAGCCGCGACACCATCGCTGCCAAGGTCGCCGCGACACCGGGTGCCCAGGCTCCCCGTTACGCCGTTGTCACCAACTCCACCTATGATGGCCTGCTCTACAACACCGGCTTCATCAAGGAGAGTCTGGATACCCCTTACATCCACTTCGACAGTGCCTGGGTGCCTTACACCAACTTCAGCCCGATCTATGAAGGCAAGTGCGGCATGAGCGGCGAAGCGATGCCGGGCAAGGTGTTCTACGAAACCCAGTCCACCCACAAGCTGCTGGCGGCCTTCTCCCAGGCCTCGATGATCCACATCAAGGGTGACGTGGAGGAGGAGACCTTCAACGAAGCCTTCATGATGCACACCTCCACCTCGCCGCAGTACGGCATCGTGGCATCGACCGAGATCTCCGCTGCCATGATGCGTGGCAACACCGGCAAGCGTCTGATCAAGGACTCCATCGATCGCGCCATCTCCTTCCGCAAAGAGATCAAGCGTCTGCGTGATCAGAGCGAAGGCTGGTTCTTCGACGTATGGCAGCCGGACAACATCGACACCGTCGAGTGCTGGAAGCTGGATCCGAAAGATGACTGGCACGGCTTCAAGGACATCGATGACAACCACATGTACCTGGATCCGATCAAGGTCACCCTGCTGACTCCGGGTATGGGTCGTGACGGCCAGCTGCTGGAGAAGGGCATCCCTGCCTCTCTGGTCTCCAAGTTCCTCGACGAGCGCGGCATCGTGGTCGAGAAGACCGGCCCCTACAACATGCTGTTCCTGTTCTCTATCGGTATCGATCAGTCCAAGGCGATGCAGCTGCTGCGTGCCCTGACCGAGTTCAAGCGTGGCTACGACCTGAACCTGACCATCAAGAACATCCTGCCGAGCCTCTATCGTGAAGACCCGAGCTTCTACGAAGGGATGCGCATTCAGGAGCTGGCCCAGAGCATCCACGATCTGACCTGCAAATACCGTCTGCCGGAGCTGATGTTCAAGGCGTTCGACGTGCTGCCGGAGATGAAGATGACCCCGCATGCTGCATGGCAGCAAGAGCTGGCGGGCAATCTGGAAGAGGTGCCGTTGCGTGACATGGTTGACCGCATCAGCGCCAACATGATCCTGCCGTACCCGCCGGGAGTACCGCTGGTACTGCCGGGCGAGATGGTGACCAAAGATTCTCTGCCGGTGCTCGAGTTCCTCGAGATGCTGTGCGAGATCGGTGCCCACTACCCGGGCTTCGAGACCGACATCCACGGCCTCTATCGTCAGGCCGATGGCAGCTACACCGTCAAGGTGCTGCGTTAATCGATATCGACAACCATCGAAAGTGACAACAACGGGCCGCAAGGCCCGTTTTTCCCTCCGGAATTCCTGTTCTTATTGCGTGAGTCGCCAACCATGAAGCGAGTGCTCTCCATTCAATCCCACGTAGTCTTTGGCTGTGCCGGCAACAGCGCCGCCGTTTTTCCCATGCGTCGCCTCGGGATCGAGGTGTGGCCGATGAACACGGTGCAGTTCTCCAACCACACCCAATACCGCGAAGGCTGGCAGGGGATGGTGATGCCCGGAGGCCATATCCGTCAGCTGGTAAACGGCCTGGCGGAGATCGGTGTGCTGGCCGAGTGCGATGCGCTGCTGAGCGGCTACCTCGGCTCGGCCGAACAGGGGGAGGAGATCCTGGCTGCTGTGGCCCGGCTCAAGGCGCTCAATCCGGCCGCCCTCTATTTTTGTGACCCCGTGATGGGTCACCCCGACAAGGGGTGCATAGTGGCACCCGGCGTCGCCGATTTTCTGAAAACCAGGGCACTGGCCTGCGCCGATATGCTGGCTCCCAATCTGCTGGAACTGGAACAGCTCACCGGCCGCGATATCCGCAATGTGCCGGAGGCCATCGAGGCGTGCCAGCAACTGCGCGCGCAAGGGGTCAAGCTGGTGATGGTCAAGCATCTGGGCAAGGCCGGTTTTGCCATGGACCGCTTCGAAATGCTGCTGGTGTGCGAGGAGGGGACCTTTCACCTCTCCCGCCCGCTCTACCCTTTTGCTCGCCACCCCATCGGGGTGGGGGATCTGCTGAGCGCCACCATGCTGGCCAATCTGCTGGCCGGTTGTACCCCGGTCGCGGCGTTCGAACTTACCAATGCCAGCGTTGATGCCGTGCTGGCCCGCACCTGGCTGGCGGGAGCTTACGAGCTGCAACTGGTGGCGGCCCAGCACGAAATGGCGCTGCCGCAGGTCTCCATCCGGGCGACCCGCCTCTGAGCTGGTTACGCCAACAGCAGAAACAACAAAGCCCTGATCATCAGGGCTTTTTATATTTCAGTGTCCCGTCCTGAATATGGTTTACACCTTTCCCCCCAATAAATGGAGAACCCGATGGGACAAGGTGTGAAACGGACACAGCGCGATTACTCGCT